>DASZLH010000262.1:0-4884 GCA_035552495.1 Kapaibacterium sp. (SeqCode)
TGATTTCGGAGCCAAACACTTTTTTGACACGAATTGCCAGTAAATCGACGCGCCCGGAATTTCTGTATCTTCCTTCAAAATAAATACCGATGAAATTCTTTCGCCTTCTTTCTCATTCTTAACCTATCACTTATTCGCCAAATCGTCCTGTGAGCCCCGCCAAGCTTTCCGTTGTAGTTGCCGTTTATAATGAAGAAGAGGTGCTCGAAGAGCTGCACCGCCGGCTGACGCTTGCCCTCAACGCAATCGGACGCTCCTTCGAAATCATTTTGGTCGACGACGGCTCTCGTGATAAGTCCCTCGATATTATGCTCCGTCTGCAGACGCGCGATGCGGAGCACGTCCGAGTACTGAGCTTCACGCGAAATTTCGGTCATCACATTGCACTAACTGCGGGGCTCGACCAGGCAAACGGCAATGTCGTCGTTATGATGGATGCCGATCTTCAGGACCAGCCGGAAGAAATTCATAAGCTACTCGATAAAATAGATGAAGGTTACGATGTCGTCTGGGGCGAACGGACGGAACGGCAATTCCGGTGGTATAAAAACCTGACGAGCAAGCTATTCCTATGGGTGATGAATAGCGTAGCACGCTCGCAAGTGAAACTGAATTCCAGCATCTTCCGCGCAATGCGGAAGCCCGTCGCAGAAGACTTGCGACAGATGCGCGAAAAGGCGCGCTATCTTCCGGGATTGATAAGCTGGCTCGGCTATCGTGAAACGAGCGTGCCCGTCGAGCATGGTAAACGCTTTGCCGGCCAAACAAAATATTCGTTCTGGCGCCTGATGAAACTTGCGCTCGCCACGGCGACGAGTTTTAGCGCCGCGCCATTACAGTTAGCCACCGTCTCGGGAATGACGACCGGTGCGCTCGCAGCGCTTTTCCTCGTTTATATCGTTATTCGCAAACTCGTTGGCGGCTACTCCGTTCCGGGCTACGCTTCAGTGATGTTTGCCATTCTCTTTTTTGGCGCACTGCAACTGATCGTGATCGGCCTCATGGGTGAGTACATCAGCCGAATCTATGGCGAAGCACAGGGGAGGCCGCTCTATTTATTGCGCGATCTCGACGGGAAAGCGGGGCAGCGAATCCGAACTTTGCCTGCGCCCGTGTCACGAATACTATCTTCCATTTCTAAAGCTGAAGAGGGAAATCTTCTCGATGCAATAGCGCACGACAATCATCTTCCATTCGCAAATGTCTTTAGTGGGGCTTCGAAGGAGCTACTCGCGCAGTATCATTTAGAACAATGGTCGAAACAGGATCCCCACATTTTTCTCGATCAGAATTGCGACCAGGTGAACGCAGTGTGTCTCTTGCAGCACTTGCCGTGGGATACGAAATTACTCGGCCTGCAAACAGCGCGTATCGTCTATGCAAATGCATTCGATGGAGGGATTTCCGATCGACGAATTGAATCGCTTCGAGGTGTGCTGCGCGCCGCGCGAGAGTACGCGGAACGCGACGGTATTCAATTAGTCGATGCCCGCGTTTCAAATCAGGATTTATTTTTGATGCGCGCGTTCGAAGCGGAGAAATTCCATTCTGTCGATATGCTGGTAACACTTGGCGCGAACCGGCAAAAGATCGACCGTATCCTCACAAACCCGACTTACACTCGGAGCAACGAGCACTATGACTTCGGAAATTCGCTTTGCGTTCGTCCTATGACGAGTGAAGACGAAACCATCTTGGCCGATCTTTCTTACAGTGCGTTCGGCGAACATGCGATGATCCAGGACCGGTTTTTCCTGGAGCCTTCGATTCCGCACGAACGTGCTCAAATGCTGTTTCGGGAGTGGTTCCAGAATCTCGCTCGCGGGCATTACGAAGGCAAAGCCCACGTGCTCGTGGCAGAGCTGGGCAACAATATCGCCGGCTATATTGCCTTCGAACCGATGTTGCCGATCGATGGAAAAACGTTTTGGAAAGATTCACTGAATGCGGTCGCTCCGGAGGCGCGCGGCCGCGGCGCATATCGCGCGCTCGTCACTTCAATGCTCGATTACATTCGAGAAATTGGCGCGGACGGGGTAATCACCAAAACTCAATCGTCCACTTATCGTGTTATTAATACGTGGCTGCACTTAGGCGGCGAGATGTACGAAAGCTTTGCCACGCTGCACTGGGTAGACTCAGAAATGAAGAGTTAAGAATGAAGAATGAATAGTTTTCATGCACAGGTCTTTTGTATCTTGACCCATTTTTTTAAATTTCCCCATTCTTAACTCTTCATTCTTCATTCTTCATTTTTAATTGACAACGATGTCCCGAACAATTCTTATAACCGGCGGAGCCGGATTTATCGGCAGTAATTTTCTCGAATATTTATTCCGAAAATATCCGGATTATCATCTCATTGTACTCGATGCGCTGACCTATGCCGGTTCGCCCGATAATATTCCGGATGATATCAAGTCTTCCAAACGGTTCGAGTTCTGGTATGGCAACGTCACAAATGACGATCTCGTGAGCCAACTCGTTCAGCGAGCGGATATGGTCGTTCACTTCGCAGCCGAAAGTCACGTTGCGCGTTCGATTTTCGATAACAAAATTTTTTATGTAACGGACGTACTCGGTACGCAAGCGGTCGCGAATGCAGTCGCTCGAAATAAAAGCATCGATCGCTTCGTCCATATTTCGACCAGCGAAGTCTATGGGACTGCTCACACCGCCCCAATGACGGAAGAGCATCCGCTAAACCCGCTTTCTCCGTATGCGAGTGCAAAAGCCGGAGCGGACCGTCTCGTCTATTCGTATATCGCGAGTTATAAGATTCCGGCGTGCATCGTGCGCCCGTTCAATCAGTATGGGCCGAAGCAGCACTTGGAAAAAGTAATTCCACGATTTATCACGAGTGCTCTGCTCGATGAGCCGCTAACCGTCCATGGTTCCGGCAATGCCGTACGCGACTGGCTCTATGTAGAAGATACCTGCGCGCGCATCGACAAAATCCTGCACGTGCCGATCGAAAAGATAAAGGGAGAAGTCTTCAATCTCGGCAGCGGTTTCGAGCTCGATGTATTGAATATTGCCAAACTCGTCCTCGAAATGTTGAAGAAGCCGGACGATCTTATTTCGTATATCGGCAACAGGCCGGGCCAGGTCGATCGGCATATTTCCTCGACTAGTAAAGCATCGGAAGTGCTCGGAATAGAGCAAGGACGATCGTTCGAACAGGGACTCGAACAGACCATCAACTGGTATAAGAAAAACCGCTCCTGGTGGGAAAAATTGCTATGGATGCGCCACGTTCCGATTATGACCGAAACGGGAAAAGTCGAATACCACTGAACGCACGCCGCCTCTAATCATGCGACTGGAACGGCTGGCGATCTTACTCCTTGCGATTTCTGGAATTGTGTTTCTTGCGATCTCCGCGAGTTCGTTGTACTATTTACCCGTCGCCGATAGCTACCGGTGGTATGGCGATGAGACATGGATGATGCTCGGGTGGAAGTCCTTAATCTCACATGGGACGGCATCCGTACCCATTGCGCTCAGTTCTATCTTGCAACAATCGCCCGGTTTGCTTCTGAGCTCCGGCTGGATTTCCGCTCTCTTTTATGGCGTCCCACAATTATTCCTTCCTTCGACCATCAATATTGTCAGCGCGGGACGGACTATATCTTTTTTATTCGGAATTGCAACGCTGTTTTTTTTAGGATGGTATGCGATCCGGCTTCGTGTCTCTGCGATCTTCGTTGTGTTGGCGATCATTCTCTTACTTTCATCGACCAGCTTTGTTTACGCTACGCATAGCGCGCGATATGATGTCATCATCGGCTTTACTATCCTGACTTTCCTTGGCTATTTTGCCCTGCGTGCCGATGGGATTCATACTTTCAGCGAGAAGGGTGCATTTTTCTTTGGACTTTGTACGGTTCTGCTTGCAATCACGATCGGACCGCACCTCGAAGTATTATTGCTGCCTGTCTCGATTTATATCTCGTGGTATTTTCGAATTCTCACTCGATTATCCACTGCGCTTTGGATGCTCGCAGGCGCTTCGATCGCATTAGGAATCCTCTCCGGAATGTACGTGCTTGGCAATGGATATTTCTCTATTGCGGAAATAAATGACAATCAGTTCGAGAGTGTTCTCGGCAATTTTCCCATTCGACATCTTTTCTCTTTTTCAGCTCAGAGCCATCAATTGTGGGCGCGCGGATATTATTTGTGGCATGAAGCAGAAGCCTTCGCATTTATTTTGCCCCTTATTTTTATTTCGGAAATCGGACTCACGCTCGAACGGCGCCCTCACCGGGTAGCGCGGTTTCTTTCCATCGCGCTTACATGTGTGCTATGGAGCGCGATCTTCCTGCAGAGCACGCTCCCCTATTATCAGTTTTATATCTTGCCTCTTGCATCACTTACGTTTGCGGTACATCTTCAGCAGTGGCGAACGAACTCGGTCGTCCGATGGTCGGCACGGATTGCGGGAATAGCTGCAAGCATTCTTGTTCTGGCTATCTTTCTTCCGCGTCTCGATCGCGCCGGCAAAATTGGGAGAAAGATTAACGAAGCAAACATTGCGGCTATCCAGGCTGCCTTTGAAGAGACCAGCCGCTCGTGGCCGCACATGGAGAAAAAAAGCGCATCTCGGCCGCTCGTTCTTGCGCAAGCTCCGGCCATTGCGGAGCTGTTACGCGACCCGACGGTACGCATTATGTCGGAATCGTTTCTTTTCTTTCCAAGCAAAAACCAGGGTCTGCCGGATTCTGTCATTGCCCGCGAACATGTCGATTACATTATTGACTACGGTCGCCCTATGACATCTGAATACGATTATGCAGTCCACCAAATGACGCCAATATTTCTAAGGACCGGATCATTCCTCGATCGAAACATCGATTATTTTCACCCTACTTCTCTCATTAT
>DASZLH010000263.1:0-8129 GCA_035552495.1 Kapaibacterium sp. (SeqCode)
TTACAAAAGAATTTAGAAAAAGAATCAGGAGATATTATGGCTTACATGCTTCCACAAGAGGTGCCGCTTCGTAATTTCGCATCGATCTCGGTCGGGCTTTCGAGTCCCGACTCGATCCTGGCCCGCAGCCACGGCGAAGTCACAAAGCCGGAGACGATCAACTACCGTTCGTATCGACCGGAAAAAGACGGACTGTTCTGCGAAAAGATTTTTGGTCCCACGCGGGATTGGGAATGTTATTGCGGCAAGTACAAACGTATTCGCTACAAAGGTATTATCTGCGATCGGTGCGGCGTCGAAGTAACGACGAAGTCGGTCCGCCGCGAGCGCTTCGGCCACATCGAGCTTGCGGTGCCGGTCGTGCATATTTGGTATTTCCGTTCGCTGCCGAATAAGATCGGCCACCTGCTTGGAATGCCGACGAAAGACCTCGAGAAGATCGTCTATTACGAATCGTACACAGTAGTAAATGCCGGCCCGACGGGACTTCCGATCAAGCACCTGCTCACGGAAGAAGAATATTTCCGCGTGCTCGATTCGCTGCCTGCTGGCAACCAGGACCTTTCGAACGACGATCCAAATAAGTTTATCGCGCGTATCGGTGGCGAAGCAGTAAAAGAATTACTCCGCCGTACCGACATCGAAGCGCTTTCGATCGACTTACGCCGTGCAGCGCGCGAAGAGACATCGCAGCTCAAACGTCAGGACGCACTCAAGCGCCTGCGCACGATCGAGGCATTCCGCGAGGAAGAAGCGAAACCGCAGAATAAGCCCGAGTGGATGGTCATGAATATCATTCCGGTCATTCCGCCGGAACTGCGCCCGCTCGTGCCGCTCGAAGGCGGACGCTTTGCGACGAGCGATCTCAACGATCTCTACCGCCGCGTTATCATTCGTAATAATCGCCTGAAGCGCTTGATGGATATCAAAGCGCCCGAAGTCATTTTGCGCAACGAGAAGCGCATGTTGCAGGAGGCGGTCGATTCGCTGCTCGATAACTCGCGCCGCGTTTCCGCAGTCCGCTCCGATACGAGCCGCGCGCTCAAGTCGCTGTCGGATACGCTCAAAGGTAAGCAGGGACGCTTCCGCCAGAACTTGCTCGGTAAGCGCGTCGATTATTCGGGCCGTTCGGTTATCGTAGTCGGACCCGAACTGAAATTGCATGAATGCGGACTGCCGAAAGAAATGGCGGTCGAGCTGTTCAAACCGTTTATTATTCGCAAGCTCATCGAGCGCGGTATTGTCAAGACGGTAAAATCCGCGAAGAAAGTTGTCGAACGCAAGACGACCGAAGTCTGGGATATTCTGGAGTCGATCATCGATGGACATCCGATCATGCTCAATCGCGCTCCAACGTTGCACCGCCTGGGTATCCAGGCGTTCCAGCCGCGTCTCGTCGAGGGCCGCGCACTCCAAATTCATCCGCTCGTTTGTACGGCCTTCAATGCCGATTTCGACGGCGACCAGATGGCCGTCCACGTTCCGCTGAGCTACGAGGCGCAGCTCGAGTGCTCGATCCTGATGTTGAGCTCGCATAATATTATTTCGCCGCAGAACGGCGAGCCGATCGCCGTGCCCTCGCAGGACATGGTCCTCGGCGCCTATTATTTGACGAAGCACCGCGATGGCGTGCTCGGGCAGGGCGGTAAGTTCTCCTCGGCAAATGAAGTGATTATCGCCTATAATCTTAGCCGCCTCGATCTTCATGCGAAGGTCCACGTGCGCGTTAAAGGCAAGATGATCGAAACGACCACAGGCCGCGTGATCTTCAATCAGATCGTGCCGGAAGAACTCGGGTACCTGAATGAACTGCTCACGAAAAAGCGTCTGCGCCAAATTATTGCGACGACCTTCCGCACCGTGGGCAATCTCAAGACGGTCGAATTTCTCGATAAATTAAAGGACCTTGGATTCGGGTTTGCAACCAAGGGCGGACTCTCCGTGGCACTTTCCGATATTATCGTGCCGAAAGAGAAGGACGAGATTATCGCGAAAGCGCAGAAGCAGGTCGATGACGTTCAGGATAAATACCTGAATGGCTTCATGACCTCTGGCGAACGCTACAATAAAGTGATCGATATCTGGACGCGCGCCACGAACCGCACGGCCGATAAACTCTTCGATGCATTGCAACACGATCGCGATGGCTTCAACCCGCTCTATATGATGGTCGATTCGGGCGCTCGCGGTTCGAAGGAGCAGGTCCGCCAGCTTGCCGGTATGCGCGGACTGATGGCCAAGCCGCAGAAGTCGCTTTCGGGACAGACGGGCGAGCTGATCGAAAATCCGATCATCTCGAACTTCCATGAAGGACTTTCGATCCTCGAATACTTTATTTCAACGCACGGCGCGCGTAAAGGTCTCGCCGATACCGCTCTCAAAACAGCGGACGCCGGTTATCTCACGCGCCGCCTTATCGATGCCGCGCAGGACGCGATCATCGGTACATTCGATTGCGGTACCATTCGTGGTATTCCAACGAGCGCGCTGAAAGAAGGAGAGGACGTGAAGGAGCCGCTCTCCGAACGTATCCTTGGCCGCGTATCGCTCGATCATATTATCGATCCGCTGACCCAGGAAGTTATTTGCGAAGCCGGCGGCACGATCGACGAAGAGGTTGCCGCACGCATCGCTTCGACTTCGATCGAGACCGTGCTCATCCGCTCCGTGCTCACGTGCGAAGCACGCCGAGGAGTGTGCGCGCAGTGCTATGGCCGCAATCTCACGACGCACAAGCTCGTCGAGATGGGCGAGGCAGTTGGCATTATCGCTGCACAGTCGATCGGCGAACCGGGTACGCAGTTGACGCTCCGCACGTTCCATACGGGCGGTGCTGCATCGCTCATTGCGTCGCAGTCGCAGGTCACTTCGAAATTCGATGGCGTCGTGCAGTACGAAGGCATGAAGGTCATCACGAATCCGGATGGCGAATTCATCGTCATGAGCCGTTCGGGTGTCGTCAACGTGCTCGATAACGACAACCGCGTCGTCGGCAAGTTCGATGTTCCTTACGGCGCTCGCATTCTTGTTCGCGACGCACAGACCGTCACGAAAGGGGAGATGCTCTACGAGTGGGATCCGTACAACGCGGTCATTATCTCCGAGCACGCAGGTATGGTCCGCTTCAAGGACTTTATCGAGAACGTCACCTTCCGCAATGAGGCCGACGAACTCACCGGCAATCTGCAGGTCCGCACGATCGACTCGCGCGACCGTACGAAATCGCCGACGATCGATATTGTTGCACCGGACGGACACGTCATCATCAACTATATCATTCCGAGCAATGCAGTATTGCAGATCTCGAATGGAGATGCAATCGAGACCGGTACGGTACTCGTCAAGATCGCACGCGAAGCCGGAAAGCAGCGCGACATCACGGGCGGTCTTCCGCGCGTGACCGAGCTCTTCGAAGCCCGATCGCCCAGCGACCCGGCTACGGTTTCCGAGATCGATGGCACGGTACACTTCGAGAAGTCGCGTCGCGGCTCGCGCGTCGTTGCTGTCACATCGCACGATAGCACCGACCGCCGCGAATACACGATCCCGTTCGGTAAGCACATCCTCGTCCAGGAAGGCGATGCTGTTCGTTCGAGCGAGCGTCTCTCGGACGGCTCGATCGACCCGCACGATATCCTTGCGATCAAGGGCGTCGCCGAGGTACAGCAGTATCTCGTCAACGAAATCCAGGAAGTGTATCGAATGCAGGGCGTAAAGATTTCGGATAAGCACATCGAAGTCATCGTGCGGCAGATGCTGGGCAAAGTCCGCATTACATCCTCCGGCGATTCGCTGTTGCTCGTCAATGACGAAGTCGATAAAGCGAAGGTCGCCATCGAAAACGATCTCCTGATGAACTCGGTCTTTGTCACCAAGCGTGGCGATTCGAAGTTCAAGATCGCGCAGATGGTCGAGAAGAAACGGTACAAAGAGGTCGCAAGCGATCTCAAGAAGAAAGGCAAGACCCCGCCGGAAGCGCGTCCCGGCGAGCCGGTACACGGCGAGCCGGTATTGCTGGGAATCACCCAGGCCGCACTCACGACCGAGAGCTTTATTTCGGCTGCCTCCTTCCAGGAGACGACCAAAGTGCTCACCGACGCCTCGATCCAGGCGAAAGTCGATACACTCGAAGGACTCAAGGAGAATGTCATCGTCGGCCATCTTATTCCGGCCGGTACGGGACTTCCGAAATTCCGCGAGCTTATCGTACAGCCGATCGAGGAGTTCAAGAGCTCGGTCGATACCGATGGCTGGATGGGCGCCGAAGAGCCGCAAGCCGATCGCGTCATCCGAAGGGAGCGCGTCGCGGCGTAAGCTGGCTGCGTAACGCGTAGTCCATTGAATTGGCAAAATCCCCGGCTTCGATCGCATACTGCGAAAGAGGCCGGGGATTTTTGCACTATTCTTTTTGCACGATTCACTGGCTTCCATCAGTTTAGTCGCGGAGCGACGCAGTACTCGCAGCCCAGGGTGGAGCGAAGTGGAACCCTGGGTTAGTGGAGCGATTTTAGGTTCGTAAACGGCGTAGCCGTGGCCCGTTTGTAGAAACACAATTGTTTTTTAAAATTATTAAGCTCTGTAGGAGCGGCCCGAGGTCGCTCCTACGGAGCTTATATTTCATCTTCTCAATTCGTTTCTACAAACGGGCCGCACCTAACGGTGCTGTCAATCTGTCTGGCACTGAACCATAGCTGCAAAACGGGTCTTTTCTATTATATTGCAGCTTAAAAACACATTACCTTGCATTACAAAGATTTTCAAGTACCAACGGATGGCGGATTCTCGCTGAACACCATTAATCCTGCGAAGACTGATGGGTTTCGTAGTAAACGGAGCGCCGATAAAAAGCTTGCGGCGGATATCGAGGAGTTGAGCGAAATGCAGTCCAAGCTCTTCGCGCAGGATAGCTACGCGCTGCTCGTCATTTTTCAAGGGATCGACACGGCAGGGAAGGACGGCGCCGTCAAGCATGTGCTTACCGGCGTCAACCCGCAAGGCGTCGATATTCATAATTTCCGAGTCCCGAGCGCCGAAGAGCTGAACCATGATTACCTTTGGCGCGCAATGAAGGTGCTGCCCGAGCGTGGCAAGATCGGGATTTTCAACCGGTCGTATTACGAGGAGGTCCTGGCTGTCCGAGTGCATCCCGAATTGCTTCAGAAAGAAAAGCTGCCGGAGTCGGCCCGGACCCATAACATCTGGCAGGAGCGCTTCGAGGACATCAATAACTTCGAGCATTACCTCGTCCGAAACGGCATCATCCCGGTCAAATTTCATCTTCGAATTTCGAAGGAAGAGCAACGCAAACGGCTGCTCGAACGGATCGAGGAGAAGGACAAGAACTACAAGATCGGGACGGCCGACGTCTATGAGCGGACGTTCTGGGACGAGTACATGAAAGCCTACGATGAGATGCTCAGGCACACCAGCACGAAATACGCGCCGTGGTATGTGATCCCGTCGGACCACAAGTGGTTCACGCGCGTGATGGTCGCCGATATTCTGATAAATACTTTGAAATCGCTCGAACTGAATTATCCAACTATTTCAGCCCAGCAGAAAAAGGAGATCGCCAGGGCGAAACGGCTCTTGGAGAATGAGAAGTAAAAAGCCACCCACAGGCCTAATTGTGGATACCTAAAATGTCCATAAGAGACATTATGTAAAGTCACAATTGTACGAAGATGATGTGGATTGCTCTCACATAATCCCCCTGTCGTATTTGCATGGTAAGATAAGTAGCATCGGAATGGATTGTTATCCATTAATCCCAATCCCAATAATCCTGCATCATCCCAGAAATCCCAGTTCAGACAATCTCCTCCGGTGAGACGGTTGCTTCACGCAGCACATTCAGCGAGCGCATGTTCTTCTCGGCATACTCGAATATTTCGCCTACGTCGGTCTGGCTTTTCAGCCAATCGACATACGCCCGGACGCTTTCTTCCACACTATGCTTGGGTTCCCAGCCCAGCGCCCGAAGCTTGCCAATGTCCGAGCAGCTATTCCGGGTATCGCCAAATCGGAAATAGCCTGGCATCTTTGGCTCGATCTCCGGACAGCCGGAGATCTCGGCGACGGTCCTGTCGAAATCCCGGACCGTAAACGCTTTCCCGCCGCCGACATTATATTGCTCGCCGACCATCCGATCGTCGTCCAAAGCCATGAGATTTGCCTTGACGACATCCTGGTAATTGACGAAATCACGGTGCATTAGACCGTCCTCATAGATCGTCGGCGGTTTGCGGAAATAGTAATGGAGCGCGAATATCCGGCAGGCGCCGGAGTATGCATTGTAAAACGATTGCCGCGGACCTTGCACGATGGAATATCGCATCGCCACGCTTGGAATATCGTATCGCCGTCCGAAAGAAAGCGCAATGCGCTCCTGCGATTCCTTCGAAAGCGCATACTGGTTTTCGGGATGCGAGAAGCTCTCGGGCGTCCATTGCCATTTCATCGGCCACTGACATTTCGGACATCGCATTTCCCAATCGCCGCGCTCCAATTGTTCGAGCGGACGGGATGAAGGCGCTTGCAGGCCATGCTCCTCGCAATCGTACTGGCCTTCCCCATTCACCGCCTGTGAGCTTGCCACGACCACGCGTTTTATCGGAAGCTTATTGGCGACGATTAGCTCATACAGCAGAGCAGTCCCAACTGCATTTACGCTAAAGAATGTGCTGAAATCGGGCAGATAATCCTGATACGCAGCTAAATGAACGACGGCATCTACTCCCTGCAATGCTTCAAGGAATGCTTTAGGGTCGCGCACATCGCCTATAATAAGCCTCGCTTTGGGATGAAGATAAGTCGGTATCCCTTTCAAATGCACGGGCTTAGAGATATTATCTAACAATACGACCTCATCGCCACGCTCGATAAGCGCGTCGGCCGTATGCGATCCAATAAATCCGGCTCCGCCGGTAATAAGTATTTTCAAGATGTTTGAACCTGGATTATGAAGCCTAAACCTGGATTACACAGATTAGATGGATTACACGGATTAGTATCAATTGCTTCCGATGGTTTTCGGAATTATTCTCCTCAAATTTTAACAAGAAATTCAGAAAAAAGCTCTGCTAATTAAAAAAAGCTCTGCAAATAAAAACCCTGGAATTAAGAGAATAGGAATCTGAAAATCCGTGTAATCCATGATCGGGGCAGAAATCCAAGCTCGACAATTGAAACGGGATACGCAGATGGTCTTTCGGAAAAATTCTCGCCTTCAAAATCCCGACTCTAAATTCGAAAAACAGCTCCGTTAATGGAGGCAACAGCAATCCAGAAAATCCATCTAATCCGCGTAATCCAGGTTCTTTTCTCCTGCTTCATTGACCCAGCCAGCATGCCGGGCCGGACATCCCACAACAAGCTCGAAGTCCCGAACGTCCTTCGTAACGACCGACCCCGCGCCGATCATCGCGTAGCGGCCGATGGTAATACCGGATAGTATCGTGGCATTCGCGCCGATAGACGCGCCATCCATAATGCGCGTCCGCTCGGGTGTAGCATGATAAACCTTGCTTCGTGGACGAGTGTCGTTTGTGAAGGCAACGTTCGGCCCGACGAATACGAGATCGCCGATCTCGACGCCCTCCCAGATGCTGACGCCATTCTTGATCGTAACATCATTGCCGACCCTCACGCCGGACTCGATAAAGGAGTGGTCGCCGATATTGCAGTCCTTCCCCACTCGCGCGCCTTTCATTACATGAGCAAACGCCCAGACGCGCGTACCCTCACCGATCGTTTCTGATTCGACGAGGGCTTGAGGATGGACGAAAATGTCTGAACCGTGATTAATGGGATTTCTGAGATTTATTGGATTTGTCATTCCCGCGAAAGGCCTGCCTTCAACCTGATCGGGGGCGTGAATCCAGATTTAAAGGCTCAATCGCTTTCAGATAAGATTGCGCATTTGCTGAAAGACCTCGGAGGCATCGTATGATTCAATCTCACCTCGTTTATAGGCTTCTATACGTCGACTGGATTCTTTCGACCATGCCTCGCGGTGCTCGGAGGTTTCGCCAAGATGACGCATTAACTTCTCCACCAATATGTATTGGCTGTGGCGATCGAGCTTTTCAGCTTCGGAGACGATTGAATCGAGCGTTGTATTCATAAGA
>DASZLH010000264.1:0-17269 GCA_035552495.1 Kapaibacterium sp. (SeqCode)
CGGTCCTTAATTATGAGAATGGCGACGGTTATCAATTCCCCTGTCTTTCAGAGGACACATTATATTCTATTTTTCACGATCAGATTCAAAGAGTCGATGCACTCCATAATCCACATCAATATTTTCTCAGTCACGATGAGCTGCGGGTGATGGACTGGGACTCGGCATGCGTTTCACGACACCTGACGGCGGCGCAAATCCTTGCGGATAATCTAACAAAATGCGACTCCATTATTAAAGTCATTCATCCGGGCGCGCAGACGTATGTATGGAGTGATATGTTCGATTCGCTCCATAATGCCCATAACAATTATTATCTTGTGAATGGCGATCTTTCCGGCGATTGGGACCTGATTCCAAAAAATATTACGATTGCTAATTGGAATGGCAACATGCGGCCCAGTCTCGATTTTTTTGCATCGCATGGGTTCTCGCAAATCACGAGTCCCTACTACGACGTGCAGAATACGGACAACATGCGCGCATGGCGTATTGCGATGGAGGGCGTGCCTAATGTAAAGGGGATGATGTACACCACATGGTCGGCAGATTATTCTTTTCTAACGCCATTCGCCGATTATGCCTGGAGCGCCGGACCGATGATCGTCTCGCAACCGCTTCAGCGAATTCTGTATTGCTCGGGTGATACGATACAACTTAATGCCGATATTTTCGTTGATTCATACTTGCCAACCGATTCAATCATAAGAGCATTAGCAATTGTCAGCAAGTACAATGGTTACGATACCGTTCTAATGAAACAAAATTCGGCCAATTATTATTCAGCCTCATACAGGCTCGCGAGTTCTGGCGCAAACACCTATCAGGTTGTTGCATTTGACGGTGAGGGATTGGTTCGTATGACGCCAAATTACCAAATAGATGTAGCGATTTGCGATAGCTTCGACGTTGCTACACGAACACAGGTTTCCGATTTGCGGTTGTTTCCCAATCCCGCTTCGAATGCCCTCACCATCCTCAGGAATAGCGCAACACGAACTTCAATCTTCCTCGAAGATTTACTGGGCCGCGAAGTTGCGCGATTCGAGACATCTTCGGAATCCTCCATTCTGGACATTCACAATATCCCAGCCGGGATTTACGAGTGCATTATAACGGATTCTTCGGGCAAGCGAGAAATACAGCAATTTGTTAAAGAGTAGAAATGAGTAACGCCCACACCATTAAAGTCCCAAGCGTGAATTACTGGGCTGAGGAAGGCGGGACTCGGCGAGAACGGGCCGAAGTGGGAGATTTAACAGCACGATGCCTTCGGCTAATGGGTCGAATCGTAAGCGCCAAGCCATGCCGTCGCATGAGAGAGGTCATTTCCACAATGTTCTTTTGGATCGATGGCGAAACAGCATCGTTATTCGCTTCTATCACATGCCGCAATGCGCTTCGAATTTCGTCTTCATTACCATCTTCGAAAATGAGATTCAAATAGAGGGCGGCAACTTCCGGGTTGCGAAGGCTTTCGTTTCTAATGTCCTCCCAGGGTTCAGTCAGCTTGTCGATAGGTTTCATACTCTTTCCAATACTCTTTGGCCTTCGCAATAGTTCGGGCTTGATTATCTTTGTCCGATCCCGTTAGGAGAATGATGAGGTCTGTCCCGTCGTATCCAAAATAAATTCGATATCCCTTGAGGTAATGGATTCTCATTTCATGCACTCCGTCACCCAGGTTCTTAACATCGCCAAGATTGGCTCGTTCAACCCGCAATAAGCGTTTCGCAACAATGGCTTGTGTGACGTAATCGAGTTCCTTAAACCATTCCCGAAAGTACCGTCGCCCATTTTGTGAAATAAAAGCCTTAATCTTAAAAGTCACGTTTCCATTGAGCGAAATCATGACGAGAATTGTTCCACCAATCCATTACCTAATTTCGCATGAGTACCACCCACACCATTAAAGTCCTGCGAGAGAATTACCGCGCCGAACGCGAAGCGGCGGAGCAGTATCGCGCGCTTGCCGAACGTGAGCGCGATGAGAAGCGAAAGAAAGTCCTCTATAAGCTTGTCGACCAAGAAGAAAAACATGCCGCTCGCTGGAAAAAACGGCTCGAAGATTTAGGCTCGAAGGCGGATGAACCGTCGCAGGTCTCGCTGCGATATAAGCGGATGCTTGTCAAAACGCTCGATACCGAGAGCGTCCTCCGTAGAATGGAAGCCGACGAAGATGCCGCCGAGCGAAGCTATGCCAAAATGATAGCCGGAGTTACGGACGAAGGACTTATCCGCGAGATCGAAGAAGTTAAAAAAGAGGAAGAAGTACATGGCAAAGTTCTTCGCTCTATGTATGCTCGTGATTCGCCCCACACTTTAGGCGAAACACGCTCGAAGCTCGAAGGCCTGATGCGCCGCGAGCGGTGGCATGTCAAAAGTGGAAGCTGGCTTGCCGATGCGATCTATGGCGCGAACGATGGACTGGGGGCTGTCTTCGGAATTGTCAGCGGCGTAGCTGGCGCAACCAATGTGGCGGGCGGCGCATCGACGCATTTCGTCTTGCTCTCCGGCTTTGCAGGCATGATCGCAAGTTCGGTTTCGATGGGATCGAGCGCGTATCTCGCGGCGAAATCCGAGCGTGAAGTCTATGAAGGCGAGATGCACCGCGAGCGGCAGGAGATGGAAGAAAATCCGGAGGAGGAGTTGGAAGAGCTCTCGCTGATGTATCAGCTTCGCGGCTTCAGCGAAACAGAAGCGAACGAGCTTGCGCAAAAGCTTTCTCAGCAACCCGAAGAATTCTTAAAAGTCATGGGCGCGGAAGAATTAGGACTTTCGGAGATGTCCTTCCCCAGCCCGTTTCGCTCGCTGGCATCGGGCGGACTTTCTACACTTATCGGCGCCTTCATCCCGCTCATCCCATTCTTTTTCTTAGGCGGAATGACGGCAGTAATTGCAAGCTTCGTACTTTCGCTCATCGCCCATTTCGCTGTCGGTGCCGCAAAGAGCATCGTGACCGTCCGCTCCTGGTGGAAGTCAGGACTCGAGATGGCGATCGTCGGCGTCGTGGTGGCCGTTGTGACGTATGGATTGGGAGTGCTGTTTCAGGTAAATGCGGGATGAGAAACGAAGGCCTGCCTTCAGCCGTTTATTATTTGCAATGAAGAAAAACTATCGTCACAGCCCGCCGAAAAAAACCGCCCCGAAGCCGCGAAAGAAACGGGCTGGCGCTCATTCAGAAAAAATGGAGAAGGTCGAAGACCTGTATTCACATCCGATCTTTCATACTCGTTATGCGGGTAAGCTTGGCAAGTACATTCGTCCCTTCGATCCCGTATGGCCGACCGACGACCTAAAGAGTTAATTCTTCTCGATACTCATATCTGGATTTGGATGGTCGATAAAAACCCACGACTAAATCCATCCTTTGCTAAAATTATTCGGGACAATGATAAATATCTCAGTGTGAGTGTAGTTTCCTGCTGGGAAATTTCTATGCTGGTCGCCAAAGGGCGTCTCGATCTGGGAGGCCCCCCGGAAAAATGGTTCGAATATGTTATCGCGGAATCTGGTATTCTGGTTGTTCCTCTTACTCCCCGCATTACTGCTGAAGCGTATTCACTTCCGGGCACATTCCATGACGACCCTGCCGACCGGATGATCGTCGCTACGGCGAGGAGCCGGGATTGCCTGCTATTAACAGAAGACCAAAAGATACTTAATTATTCGCACGTTCGGACATCGTAATGATCCTTGCATGACGATTGCTCGAACAATTTTGACTCTTCGGCGTTAATACGCTCTCATATTTGTACGAATAGCATGGCCGAAGGCAAACTCCCCAAACGAAGCGAAGATTTTAGCGCGTGGTATAACGAGATCGTAAGCCGCGCCGAGTTGGCGGAGCATTCGCCGGTGCGCGGATGCATGGTCATTCGTCCAAACGGCTACGGCATTTGGGAATTGATGCAGCAGGCGCTCGACCGAATGTTCAAGGATACCGGCCACCAGAATGCCTACTTCCCTCTTTTTATTCCCTATTCCTTCATCGCGAAAGAAGCGAAGCACGTCGAAGGGTTCGCGCCGGAACTTGCGATCGTAACAAAAGGCGGTGGCAAAGACCTGGAAGAGCCGCTTGTCGTGCGGCCCACGTCCGAGACGATTATCTATTCGATGTACGCGAAATGGGTGCAGTCCTATCGCGATCTGCCAATTCTGATGAATCAATGGGCGAATGTCGTCCGATGGGAGATGCGGACGCGGTTGTTTCTTCGCACGATGGAATTCCTCTGGCAGGAAGGCCATACTGCGCATGAAACAGAGAAAGAAGCCGAGGAAGAGACGCTGCAAATGCTCGGCGTCTATCGTACCTTCATGGAAGAATATCTCGCCATGCCTATCCTGACAGGCCTCAAGACCGACAGCGAGCGCTTTGCCGGTGCATTGCGAACGTATTCGACCGAAGGACTGATGCAGGACAACAAGGCGCTTCAAATGGGCACGAGCCATAATCTCGGCCAGAACTTTGCGAAAGTTTTTGACCTGCAATTTCAATCGCGCGCGGGTACGCTCGAACACGCATGGAATACATCGTGGGGTGTTTCCACGCGTATGGTCGGTGGACTAATTATGACTCACTCGGACGATGACGGACTCGTGACTCCGCCGAAAGTCGCACCCATTCAGCTCGTTATTGTGCCGATTTATAAAACGGATGGTGAGCGTTTGACCGTCATCGAAGCGGCGGATGAAGTCTTTCGCCAAATGAAAGCGGCAGGTGTGCGCGTGAAACTCGACGACCGCGATTCCATGAGTCCCGGTGCTAAATTTTTCGATTGGGAAACGAAGGGTGTTCCCTTACGAATGGAGATCGGTCCGAAAGATGTGGAAAAGAATACGGTCGTCGTCGTTCCACGAGTAGAACTTGTGGGTGAAGAACCTGCAAAGCCCGGACGTAAACAAAAGCTATTTATTAGCCGCACGGAGCTTGTTACTCGCATTCCCGATCTTCTTGACATGCTGCAAACGCAGCTTTGGAAGAATGCACTCGCGCGGCGCGAAGCAAATAGCGTTCGCGGCGTGACCGATTACGGCGAGATGAAAAAGCTGATCGATCGCGATGCCGGATTTATTTATGCCGGTTGGTGTGGCTCTGCAGAATGTGAAGCCAAAGTGAAAGAAGAGACGAAGGCGACAATCCGCATAATTCCGTTCGAGGAATTCCGAAGCGAACGAGCGCCGGAGCAGTGTGTCGTCTGCGGCTCGGCGGCCCAGCATGAGGCCGTGTGGGCGAAGGCGTATTAATATTCCAGGCTTCGATGTCGAAGACCGTTCATCGATTTCGCCGGCGATTCCAGTGGAGGATCAAACGATGGCGCTTCGGAATGCGAATGCGCGGCCCCTGGTATTTAAAGCTTCAACTTAAAGTCATACATCTCTGCCGGCGCTCGCTCGTCTTTTTCCTCCGCTTTGCGTTTCGGAAGTATCGGCTGGAACGACCAATCGCACTGGAATCGATCTCCTCGGTTCTCATCGTACCCCATCACCCAATCGGAGACGTTCTGCTTTGCGAACCGATGTGGCGAATCTTGAAAGCTCGCAATCCCAATATCATTATTGGAGTAGCTGCGAGCACGAGCAGCATCGAAATCGTCGCACGCGATCCAAATGTGGACAAAACCTATCTCTTCTGGGGCACAAACATATTGCGGAGAATACAAGCAGTACAAGCTACAAGGCAAGCGAAGTGGGACGTTGTACTCACGACAGGTGGATTTTTTAAACCCGTTCGGTTTGCGCTACTGACACGATATATTGCGAAGCGAGGCATTACCGCTTCCATGCATGAATCTCGGGAAGAGCGTTATCATGACATCTACTCTTTCTGTTTTAAACGCCCATGTTTTCCCTATCCCCAACCTATAGCCGAACAATTCGAATCGCTCATCGAGCAAACATTCGACATACATTATAATGGGAATGAGCGAGTGCCCCGCTTTAAGCCTTCAACTGAAGACATGCTGGAAATCCATGCTCGACTCGATACCCTTCGGCACCAGACCGGAAAAAATCGGACTGTACAGATCCATCTCGAAGCCAAATGGCGCGGAATGGAATGGGGCATCGGCAATTCCCTTCAGCTTGCAACAGAGATAGTTAATGCCTATCCAAATACAAATATACTTTTAACTGCTTCACCGGCGTTCGCAAAAGAATATGCCGAGGAACTCCGCGGCGCCCCAGAAATAGCACAGTACTTTCCTCTGCATAGCGTCGGAACATTGGCCGCGCTGGAATCTGTAGTCGATCTTGTAATCGCACCCGATACCAGCGCGGTGCATTTAGCTGCGGTCGCCAGGACTCCGGTTATTGGGTTGTACGAGAGGCTAAACGAGTGGCTCCCTTACCAAACTCCGTGCGCCGTCTTTACTGCAAATCCTATCGACACCCACTCCAAACTCCCGGTATCGACTATTCCTATCGGGCCGGTGTTACAAGCATCGTTAAGTTTTCTTGCACACGAAGATGTTTCGGGCTCCGTAACACCCAAGATTCATTCCATCGAATAAGGACAACATGTATCGAATTATTTTTCGAACGTGCGACAAAATCAATTCGCTGCATAGTGCGCCACGCCCATTCGGCATGTCGAAGCGCGAACTTATCGAAGCGTGTTTCCGAAGTGTGGTAGCGTCCGTCCGGGAGTATCCTCACTCCTTCCATATTATCGCCGATAATATCTCGGATGAACTTCGTCGTTTCTTTCAATCGTACGATGTCGTTATGACGGAGGGGACGTTTGGCAACGATGAATCGATCCGCGTGAGCCTGAAGCAGGCCATGAGTTACGATGACACCGACTGGGTCTATATTTGCGAGGACGATTATCTGCACCAACACCAGACCTTCCTTTGGATCGACGATCTCATTCAAAATCGGAAAGAGATACTATACACGAAATCGCTGCGTGGGGTGCGGCGATTTATCCCGTTCGATCACCGGCGTGAGCTCCATACCATGCCGCTGTTTATTCATCCACCCGATTATCCCGATCGCTATAAGCCACGCGAACGAAGGCATTCGTATCTATTTCTTTCGCAGTATTGTCATTGGCGCCAAATCTCGAATACGACTTTTACATTCCTGGCAGAAGTAAAATCGCTGCGACAATTCGCTTCTATTTTAGAGCACTCCGCAACAGGGGCCGACGATGGGTATCTAAGCAACAAAATATATGCTCGCGATCGCTTTGGAGGTCGGGCGCTATGCCTCTCCCCCATTCCCGGACTTACGACTCATCTCCATGAAGGTGTTATGACTCCGCTCGTCGATTGGGAAAATATTGTTCGAAAAAATCAATAAGCTAATTTAGGATTCAACCGAATCAATTTTTTTTACAAATCGCTTCGTGATTTCCTCATATCCGAGTGAGCGATAAAATCTGTGCGCATCTTCACGGTGCACGCCACTCGCGACTGCGATTTTTACGCAGCCTCTTTCTTTCGCGACTCTCTCGATATGTTTCACGAGTTTACGTCCTATTCCATTTCCGCGATGAGATTCCAGGACCGAAAGCGCCATGATCGTGCCGAGCTTCCCAGCTTGATGGAACAGGGGTTGCGAATCAAAACTGATGACGCCGGCAACAGTGCCGTTAACTTCCGCAACAGAAACCTGCGACGATGGATGCACGGAAAGTTCATGCAGTTTATTTCTTGCAAAATCGGAATCGCACGGGTATCCAAGTTGTGTTAGGAGCTTGGCAATCTGCGAGGCATCTCGATCTTCCACATCTCGAATGACGATTTCCATACACAATATCCTTTATGAACGATCGCCTGCTTGAAATATTAACACTTCGGCCAGATTTTACTATCGTCGGCGAAGATAAAAAGATGCTCGACTTCTTCGTAGAATATCTCGATCATGGTTCGCTTTTTATGACGGGTTTTACACCCGGCAACGATCCCCTGTTCACATTCTCGAACGACGCCCAGCGTTACGCATTTCGAATGTCCGATATACGCGAGCATGTCCGCAACATGAAAAACGGAAAGCCGATGGATTGGGAAAAAGTGCCGTTTGCTTGACTGGGATTTATGGGATTGACTCTATGATGTTTGGGATTGGGATGTTTGGATGTTTTTTTGAGAACGCTCCGGCAAATCACAGTTAGACAGCTTCCGGTGTTAGCTTGCCAATAACATCTTCGATTTCCTGCATTCTTGCTTCAGCGTCCTTTGTAGCGTGCAATCGAACGACAAGTCGCAAGATTTTTCCCTCGCTGAGTAATCTCACATTATTTTGGCCGATACACGAAATGCGGTCGAGAATTTTTGGAAATGTATTGTGATAAAAGAATTCTTCTTCCTGCGGCGGCATGAGGATGCGCAGCGTTCGAGTTGGTTCTTCGAACGTAACGTTACGCGCGCCGAGCTGTTTGGCGCGCTCGCGGACACGCGCAACGTGCATGAGCGCCGTAGCTTCTTCCGGAATCGGCCCGAAGCGGTCTCGCATTTCTTTTGCGATCTCCTCCAGATCGTTGTCGTTCGCGGCGCGCGCCATGCGCTGATAAAATTGGAAGCGCTCGGCATCGTCTTCGATGTAATGTTCGGGAATGAGAGCGTCGATACCGAGCGCCACCGTTACGTCGCCCTCCCCGGTCAAACGTTTGCGGCCAAAGGCACTGCGCCGCTCGCGTGCGAGATCGTCTTTGAAGAGATCGTGAAATTCTTCTCGTTTTAATTCTTCTACTGCTTCTTCGACAATCTTTTGATACAACTCGAAACCAATATCGCCGATGAATCCTGATTGCTCGGCTCCGAGCAGATTTCCAGCGCCGCGAATCTCGAGATCGCGCATCGCTAATTGAAATCCGGCACCCAGTTCGGAAAATTCTTCCATGGCTTCCAACCGAAGCAGGGCCTCCTGCGAAAGCGCGCTGACGGGAGGCGCAATCAAATAACAATACGCTTGCTCGTTCGAACGCCCCACGCGTCCGCGTAGCTGATAGAGTTCGGCTAACCCAAAATTTTGCGCTCGATTGATAATAATCGTATTTGCATTCGGCACATCGAGTCCCGATTCCACAATTTTCGTCGCGACTAAAATGTCGGTCTTTCGTTCGAGAAAATCGCGCATCGCCTTCTCGATCGAGGTGGGCGGCATTTGTCCGTGAATGATCCCAACACGGGCGCGCGGGACGATCTCGCGCAGCTTATTCGCAAAGAGTTCGATGTCGCCAACTTTATCGTTGATGGCATAGACCTGCCCGCCGCGTCCGAGTTCTCGGCGGAGCGCTTCGCCGACCGCATTTTCGTCGAAGCCCGGCAGCGTTTCGGTAACGATCGGAAGCCGATTTTTTGGCGGCGTTTCCATGATCGAAAGATCGCGCGCGCCAAGCAAGGAAAAATTCAGCGTGCGCGGAATCGGCGTCGCCGTGAGTGTCAGTGTATCGACATTCGCGCGAAGCTCCCGCAGCTTCTCTTTGGCGGCCACCCCGAATCGATGCTCTTCATCGATGATCAGCAGACCGAGATCTTTGAAAAGAACGTCCTTCGAAAGAATACGGTGTGTCCCGATAAGGATGTCTATTTTGCCATCGAGCAGATCGCGAAGAATGACGTTCTGCTCTTTCTTCGATCGAAACCTGGAGAGCGAAGCACAGCGGACGCCGAAGCGTTCGAGGCGGTCCGAAAAGGAGCGGAAGTGCTGCTCGGAAAGGATCGTCGTAGGCACAAGCACGGCGACTTGTTTCTTATCGAGCACCGCCTTCATCGCCGCGCGCATGGCAACTTCGGTTTTGCCGAATCCGACATCACCGCAGATCAATCGGTCCATCGGATGAATGGACTCCATGTCATGCTTGGTCTCGTCGGTGGCTTTTGTTTGATCGGGAGTATCCTCATAGAGAAACGCCGCCTCCATCTCGCGCTGGATCACATCGTCGGGACTATAGGCAAATCCCTCGGCAGATTTTCGTTTGGCATAGAGTTGAATCAGGTTGCGAGCAATATCTTTGAGTCGTTTTTTTGTCTTCTCTTTCGTGCGCTGCCACTCGGCGGAGCCCAATTTCGAAAGATGCGGCTCGGTCGGTGTTTCCCCGGCAGAATATTTCGACAGGCGACCGATGTAATCCAGATTGACAAACAGCACATCGTTATCTCGATATTGTAACCGAACCACTTCCTGCTTTTTGCCGCGAAGCTCGATCGTTTCGAGGCCCATAAATTTGCCGATGCCTTTGTCCTCATGCACCAACAGATCGCCGCGCTTGAGGGAGCGCAGTTCGCGCATCGAAATGCCTTTGGTCCTTGCCGCTTTTTTTCGGGCAGAAGCTCCACGTTCGCGTTTGCGACCGAATAGTTCGTGCTCGCTGTAAACGACTGTCCGCGCCTCCGGAGCCATTTGAAATCCACGAGCGAGCGATGGTTCGATGTACTCGAGCCGTGTCAATGCTACCCCTTGTGCCTCTTCCTCGACATCGAGCAAATCCCGAAGGCGTTTCGTCAGGTCTTTCGATTCGGACATCATAATGGCCCGGATGCCATCCTTCGATAGCGCTGCTACATGCTCGCGAATGAGTTTGAGATTCGCATTGAAGCTCGGTTGCGTCCGCGAGCCAAAGTCGATCGCGTTGACACCAGCCGGTGGAAAGACCGTTACGTTAATCCGTTCGAATAATTCGAGTGGCTTGAGAATATCTGCGCCCAATCCTATTTCTTCGAGCCGGGCTTGGATGCGCTCAGGCTCTATCGAGAATGCGATGGTATCGCTCGAAAGATAATCGAAGAGGGTTGCATCTTTTTGTTGCTCGGCGTCGGTCAGCGCATTTGGAACGAGCGTGAGTTCATTACGGGAGGCGATCGAGCGCTGGCTGATCGCATCGAACGCACGCATGCTTTCGATCGTATCGCCGAACAATTCGATTCGAAAAGGCAATGTCTCTGTAAAGGGAAACACATCGACGATGCCGCCGCGTACGGCGAAATCTCCGGCGGACTCCACAAATTGCCTACGTTCGAAATGATGATCTTCGAGCCATCGCTGCAACAGATCAAAGCCAACCTCTTTATTTACGGCAAGTTGAAAGGACTCCCGCGCAAAAATATTTTTTGCGGGAAGCGGCGATGCAATGGAATCGGCATCCGCAATCGTAATCAGCGGCAGCTCCGCGCGGGCAAGCCGGTCGATCGCTTCGAGCAGTTGTGCCGTTGCCTCCGCGGATTGCGTTCGCTTCTGGCGCTCGCGGGCCAATAGCGAGGCATGCGCTCCTTCACTAAAGAGCGCGAGATGTTCCTCTTCGAGGAGACGCGCGAAATCGTCGTAGAGTCGTTCGGCTTGCTCCGCATTTTCAACTAAAAGCAAGAACGGTTTCGATTCGGTAATAAAGCTATGAGCAACGACGAGCGCGTCGAGCGACGGGACCAAATTGGTAACATACGTCTCCCTCGTTCTCTCGGATTTGGAAAGAATATTTTTAAATTGCTCGTAGGCCGGCAAGCGTTTGAGCAGCGGCGCAAGAATGCGGTAGAGTGGGGTCAAGGATCGATTTCTTTAAAACGGTACATGCGGCCTCACAGTGAAAGACAAGTTTCCACTGCGGAAGCCACTCGGATGAATTAACGAGAGGAGTAACAAATCCCATGCTCGCATCGTGCGGATGACATCTCCCGACGGTGCTTATTCCTCTATGGTGCTATTCCTCTAAATAGACGAGCGGGCCTTCATGGCGCGTTCGAAGATCGTAATAAAAGACGGTCGCAAAAATCGGCAGGAGTGCAAAAACTGGAATAAAGAGAATTCCGAAGTAGATGACTGCCGCGTGAATAAATCCGGGAACGCTCGCCAGAAACCACGCAACACTAATTTCGGGACGACTGAGAAACGCTTCATACCACGGAATGAGCGTGCCCGAAACAACAAGCCCGCTCACCATGGAAAGAATAATAATCACGATCATGATTATTGCGCTAAAAATACCGGTGTATTTAAAAATGCGCCATCCGCTGCGCCGCGTAAGATGCCAGCTCCGACGCAAAGCTGTGAACGGCCCGATCCCTTCGCTCACGAGCGCCGGAAGTGTGAGCGAAAGCCGGACCATCAGATAAACTTGCGCGATCGTCAGAAGCGAGCTAATAAATCCGGCAATGGCGTCCGAGAAACTATCGATCAATGTAACGAGTCCATCGGCAGCGGAAATTGCAGCCACATAGATTATAAAAAGTAGCGCGACGTTCCAAACCTGCTTAGGAACGGTCGCTCGCAATGCATCTCGAAGATTACGTCCGTGTTCTTCGAAGACCTGACAGGCAAGGTCGATCAGCGTAACTGCAAGCGAGAATATTCCGAGCAATAATAATATGCATCCGAATACAAATAACGCGATCGAAGAAGAAAACTTAGTTAGGTTAGTTCGGAAATAATAGACAAACTGATGGACACGGGAAGTATCACCGGTGCTGGCCGCAGTTGCTGCGCGAGTGGTATCGGTGCGTGAAGTGCGTGTTGTATCGGTAGCTGATGTGTGCGTTGTATCGGTAGCTGATGTGTGCGTTGTATCGGTAGCTGATGTGTGCGTTGTATCGGCGGGAGTAGCGCGCGTGGTGTCAGCGGGAGCGACGCGTGTAGTATCGGACTGCTGCAAGAGTTGCTCCTCTTCGATCAATAATGGATCGTGGACCGAAAGCCAGTTACGGGCCTCATTGCGAATGGCTGTCAGACCCTGGTCGTTAAAATCAATATCGTGCTGCGCGGAGATTACGACCTGCTCGATAAAGTTCGTCGTGGCATAGGTCACAATAAGCAAGCCGGGAATACAGAACGCAATAAACAAAAGCAGATAACGCGAGAACGTCCGAGCATACAGGAAGAATGTTTCTCGAATAGTCTCGGCAAACGAGAGCGGGCGGGAGGGGATCATCGGTTGTTACGGAGAGAAAAACGGTAGCGCATCACTGCCAATAGTATCCATAGACCACGTTCATTTCGTCCTCGCTGGTATAACCAAAATGAATATCGTGATCGGTATCGTTCTTATATGTTGTCTCGGAAAAGACCACGTCGCCAGCTTCGAGGAGAAGGTCCATCGATGAAACAACAGGTTCATGCCAATCGTCGCTCTCGTAGATTTGTGTGATGTTGCCGTTCGCACGTTGGAGAAAAATTTTAAAGCTGACCATGCGAGCATGTGCATGCGAACTCAAAAGAAACAGGTGGGTAGGCTGGCTGAATCCTCCCCAATTCATCGTGCGTACCACTGTTTTGTGGGATGGAATGACGAACGACTGATCGAAGTCTCCATCGAGAAATGATTGAGCGACATGTTGGACTTGCGTTTGCGGGACCGTCCAGACATTGATGTACGCTTCCCCGAAAAATGTGCCCGAAGTAGTATTCACATAATGAGAATTGAGATCGAAGCCGTGCGATGGATCGATCGGCAGCGCAACGCCATCGGGGAATGCATAGTGTACTTCCGGAGTCTGAGCGCCATAAACGAAACTCCGTGTACGTCGGTCCATTTCCAGATCGGTGCGATCGCGAATTTCTCCGTCGGTCACTCCTTCGGATTGTCCATCGAGCGTCCAAAGAATAAAATGATGACTTCCCTCACGCATCCGAAAATCGAGTGACTTCACCCATTCGGTCGTAGGTAGTTTTGGATCGACATACGTAAAGACCTCTCGTTCGCTGCCAGGTGGGATCGAAAACGGAGGCAGATGTAATTGAAAGCCGCTATCGGGCGGTGGTGGAGGAAGTGGAATGAGCGCTGCTTGCGTCGTGCCGCTATCGTTTAACAGCGACGCATCGGCGACCGTCCCCTCCTTGGGCGCGCCAGCCGCAATCCATTCGCGAATGAACTCGATTTTATTTTGAGAAAGCGGCTGCTCTTCCTGCGGCATCCGCACCCCCATCAAGGAATCGAGCGCGCCGGTTAATTTATCGAGCAAAAAACTGGAATCGGGCGACCCCGCTTTTACTCGGAATAATCCTAATGCTGCGGCGCGCGCGTTAGAAGGTGACACACCCATGAGCGAAGCATAGGACGAATTGCCCGCAAGCGAAAGATTACCATAGATGGTCTGCTGCGCATCGTTATGACATTGCGTGCAACTGACATCGAATACTTTTTGCTGGAGCAGCGCAAAGCTGCTATTGGAAACCTCCGGGGCGGTGCTCTTCGAGCATGAAGATAACACGGACCCACTTACGATAGCTGTCCATACCAATACGCAACGCATCTTTTTATCTGTGAATAATTGCACGACGAAAGACACACTATTGGCGAAGGAAATCTTATAATTCACGGATTAATTCCTCTTCGCTCAATACTTTTACCCCGAGTTCTTCCGCTTTCGCGAGTTTCGATCCTGCCTCAGCGCCGGCCACGACAAAATGCGTCTTTTTGCTGACGGAGCCACTGACTTTTCCCCCGCGCGATTCGATTTTTTCTTTCGCCTCATCGCGTGTGAGCGATACGAGCGTACCGGTCAGCACGAACGTCTTGCCGGAAAAAAATGACGAGGTGACGACCGGCTTCTTTTTCGGTTCGCCTTTGAAGGGAAGTCCGGCATGACGCAAGCGATGGAGTAACTCTTGATTTTCACCGCGTCGGAAATAGGCGTAGATACTGGATGCGATTTCGGGACCAATTCCGGGAATGGCATCGATCGCTTCTTCGGTCGCTTCGGCAAGCGCGTCGATCGACCCGAATTCGTCTATGACTAATTTCGCGACGTTGGTCCCGGCATGACGAATACCGAGCGCGTAGAGAAACCGCGCGACTGGCTGCTTCTTACTTTCTTCAATACCGGTCAATAAATTCTCGACCTTCTTCTCACCCATCCGTTCGAGATCGATGAGCGCCTCACGATGGGCCTGCAGATCGTAAATATCGGCGATCGTTCGCAATAAGCCAACCTCCACTAATTGCACGACGGATTGATTGCCAAGCCCGACGATATCCATTGCGCCACGCGATGCGAAATGGGTAATCCTGCCAATGACTTGTGCCGGACATTCAGGATTTTCGCAGTACCAATTCACTTCACCCGCGGGACGCACAAGCTTCGATGTGCATTCGGGGCAATGCTCGGGAAATTGAAACGGCTTCGAACCAGCCGGACGCAAACTCACATCGACTCCCACCACTTTAGGAATCACTTCCCCACCCCGCTCGATAATGACGGTATCGCCGACGCGAATATCCTTTCGTTCGATTTCATCGGCATTGTGCAGCGTGGCGCGACGAATCGTGATACCGGTCAGTGCAACGGGTTCGAGTTCTGCGACGGGCGTGATCGTGCCCATCCGTCCGACTTGCAGCGTGATGCCATGCAGCTTAGTGCGCGCCTGCTTCGTTTCGAATTTATATGCGATTGCCCATCGTGGCGATTTTGCAACGAAGCCGATGCGCTCCTGCTCAGCATGAGAATTCACTTTAATGACAGCGCCGTCGATCTCGAACGGAAGCTCGTCGCGGTGCTGCTGCCAGTGCATCGTAAACTCCATAATGCCGGGGGTGTCGTTCACCACGCGCGTTTCTTTCGAGACGGGAAAACCAAACTCTTTCAAGAGTGCAAGCCGGCTCGAATGCGTATCGAGATCGGCGGAACGCTCGATCGCATCGTTATCGAAGCGCAATTGATATGCGCTAAAATGGAGCGGACGTTTTGCCACTTCACGCGCATCGAGTGTTTTGAGCGTACCGGCAGTAGAATTACGCGGGTTGGCAAACGGCGGCTCGCCTCCCTCTTCGCGCAAGCGATTGAGGCGCCGGAATCCTTCCAGATCCATAAATACTTCGCCGCGTACTTCGAAACTTTCCTGCGCCAAAGGATTATGCGAACGCAACGAAAGCGGAATGGAATGGATCGTACGAACATTGGCGGTCACATCGTCGCCGGCCACACCATCGCCGCGCGTGGCTCCGCGGGCCAGCCGTCCATGCTGATATAATAAGCTCATCGCAACACCATCGAACTTCAGCTCGCAGGTATATCCCTCGGCAGGATCGTGTTCGAGCAATTCCCGCATCCGCTTCGCGAATTCTTCAACTTCCTCCGTATTGTAGGTATTCGCGAGCGAGAGCATCGGCACGTGGTGTGTCGCGGGAGGAAAAAGCTTCGTCGGTTCGCCAGCCACGCGCTGCGTGGGAGAATCGGGTGTAACAAGTTCGGGGAATTGCGCTTCGAGATCGCGAAGCTCCGTCATCATCCGATCGTATTGACGATCGTCGATAACCGGCGCCGCCTCGACGTAATAATGATAGTCATGTTCGAGGAGTTCGCTGCGTAACGCGAGCGACCGGGTACGCGCTTCTTTTACATTCATGCGTTAAGCGGTAATGCTGAAAACGCAGCCGACGACGACGATGGCAACGGCTGATTGCCATCCTGTATGGATTCGTTTCGTGGCACAATGGCGGTAACGGTCGTCCCCTCGCCTGGTTTTCCAATAATGGTGAGCGAGCCGTCGAGTAATTGAAGACGCTCGCGCATTCCCATAAGTCCGAGCGATTGAACATTCTCGAGACTCCGCTCGTCAAATCCAACTCCGTTATCCTCGACGCGCAAACAAATGTTCTCCTCTTCTCCCGAAAGTGTAATCGTTACCGCTGTGGCGTGCGCATGGCGTGCAATATTCGTCAGCGCCTCCTGCAACACGCGAAAGAGCGCCGTGGAGACAGCACTGGTCAGGCCGGGATCCACCAAAATGCGAATGGAGGTAGCAACTCCGGAGCGATCTCCGAATTGGCGAGCTTGCCACTCGATGGCAGCTCCAAGTCCAAGATCGTCGAGAATGCTGGGGCGAAGTTCGGTCGAAATGCGCTGTACGCTTTTGATCGTCGCATTGACAAGCTGCAACATCGAGTTCGTCCTTCGCTCGACCTCTTCATTAAGCGGCAGTTTATTGCGCAAAAGCGCAACGTCCATTTTTAACGCCGTGAGCGATTGGCCGAGATCGTCATGCACCTCCCGCGCGATCCGAATGCGCTCTTCCTCCTGCATGGTCTGCATGTGATTCGAAAGTTTTCGCAATTGCTCGTGCGAGTGGAGCAAGTCGGCTTCCGCGCGCAACCGCGATTGATCGGCCCGCTCCAGACGTACCGATGTAAATCCCACGATCGCGGCAAAGAGCAGAATAATCGCCATCGTGAGCAACGCGACCGCAAAAGAAATATCGTACCATCTCCAAATGACGGAGGTCATTAACGCAAGAAATCCCAAAACGGGCGGCACAATAAAAACAGCTGCATAGAGACGCCGGCTCATGACGCCCGCCGGGCTGCGCGTCATGACAATGCGTGTAAGTCCCTGTTCGG
>DASZLH010000265.1:0-12147 GCA_035552495.1 Kapaibacterium sp. (SeqCode)
ACGAAGCGTTGCAGAATAGGTACGCTCGGCATTAGGATGAAATTGAAACGGAACGTTCAGATTACGGAGCGGCGCTACCGCGAGCGGTTGCGTGATATTTCCTAAAAGCGTAAAGTTCGACGTATCGCCGCTGACCCATTCGTAATGATAGACGACGACAGTGTCGGTTGCAACGGGCAGAAAGGAAGAGTGAAGCGGACTCGACAGCGTGCCACTTGTCTGCCCGAGCGGTACAGAATGAAAATCGAGATCGACGGCGAACAGGCTATCGACATATTTATAATCGCCGCCCCCGGCATAACGGTATGAGTCTTCATCGCCGAAGGCATAAACCTCGGCATAACATGGCAGTGGGCTTTCGATACGCTGGCCGCCGATGCTTGCTCGAAGCGCACAATAGGCATACGATGATCCCGGGATTGCTTTCCATTTCATCAGGCCGTATTGCGGAATCGGCACGCCATTGATAAGCGTCGTCCCCTTCACGCTTGTATCGCAGACGACCTGAAGATAAGCTTCCGTAAACGTATTCGGGTCCTGCCAACCAGGTATCGTGTAGACATTCGACCACGAACCGACGGGCCGCACCAGCGTAAGGTCCGGATCGCCCAGGGTATCGAACGTTACATCGTTGCCTGCGGTCTGCATAAACTTCGCGACCATGACAGGTTGGTCGCTCTGGATAAAACATCCATTCCCTGACATGAACTCATAATACTGCCCGCGCTCGATCGTTGCAGACAGCACACCGTTGATCGTTACCGTTGTGCTGTCGTAGGCCGCAACAACGCGCACCATATCGCCGCCAGCCCGGCGCTTACCGTGTGCGTCCTGATCGGCCGGCATGACCGCAAACTGCTCGCCCCACATTTCGACCGGCACCATTTGCTCGATGAGATGATCGCGGCTGATGTTATGGTTCAAGTCGAATTCGAGGGCGCTCGGGCTGGCTGCGCGTTCGTGGCCGCTAAAAACGGCGATCGGCTTATCGGAGGAAATCAGCGAGCCGGTGAGGTCGCAGTCCGGACCGCCGTTCGATGGCTGGTAGTATTCGCTTAATCTCGGATGGGCAGAATCGAACATCAGGTGAACGCCGGTATCGCGCGCCATGACTTGATAGACATCACCGTAATTCAAATGAATGGCATACGTGGAATCGGCGTGTAACAATCCGGAATACGAGGTTGCAGTGAGCTTCAGCGTTACCGTCGTATTGTCCTCGGTCGCAACGACTGCGAATTCGCTCCGTGGATTGGGCGTAATCAGCGGATCGTTATCGTTGATCGCGTTGCGCTCGCTCATTACGATATAATCGGTGCCGAGCGTTTGTTTTGGATAAATTAAAAATCCATCGGAGCTCAGCGAGTTATGCGAAAAGCCATAGACGGTAAGAATTTCATTCGAATAGATATGGAGCGCGCGGCGCACCACCACCTCGTAATCGTCGCGGCCAAGCCCAAATCCCTGTGGAAGCACGACGCGCGTAAAACTTCCCGGCTCGACGGTAATGGTGTCGCGATAGGTGCTCCGCATTAGTTCGACGATCGCTTTCGTAGGCGCGCGAGCGGTAATCCAGAGCGACCGGTTGATAGAAGAGGGTAGGAAATCGTCGCTGCCGACAACGGAGAGAAAGCAAGCGTAAAATTCCTTACCCGCAGCGGTCCAGGCTTGCGCATCGTCGACGATGCGCGGGACCGAGCTTACATGCGGCCATCCAGCGAGTGGTTGCACGCGGTCGATCTGGACGAATGGGCGAGATGCCGCCCACGGATCGGCCGCTTTCGGAGAAGGGACACTCGTATTTGCACTTCGCTCGAAGTGCTGGGCGCTCGCTGTTGGAACGGCAACCAGCGACAATATCAGCAGGAGTATCCCACGGATAATAAGTAACGTGTGACGAGTAACGAGTATGGATGCGAATGACCGAATCATCTGAATAGCCTATTACTCGTTACTCGTTACACATTTGCTCGATACGGTTTACTCACCTGCAACGATCGTCACACGCTGTTTGATATTTAGCCGTTCTGAAACTAACTCGCAGGAATAAACCCCTGCCGGAAGTCCGTGACGAGCGATCTTCACTTGTGATAGCCCACCAGGAAATTCTCCCGAAGCTATTGTGCGAACAACGCGGCCTAACTCATCGTAGAGTACGATCGAAAGATCGCCGGAGGATGGCAGCGAAAAGCTGATCGTTGCAGAAGTCGAAAAAGGATTCGGATAGCTCGACACAAACAGCGCAGATGATGTACCATTCGAAACACCAGCAACAGCATCAGGATAATATGTCACCGGAGTTTCCGAAGGCAGAATGTCCGTCCAGAGCGGCGTGTGCGTATAAATGCGGAGCATCCCGCTCACCGGCTGCTGAACAGTCTCATCGGAAACCAAGTGTACCGAGGACGCCTGCGCAATTCCAATCGTCCCAATATCGTATGCTACATTTTCTTTCGTATGAATTCCATATTTTGCAAATTCGTTATCGGTCGGAGTGAAGACAGCGCTATCGAAATAGACCGTGGCGTTCGTCATGTTATGGAAGTCGATTTCGTTGGAGTGACGTCCTCCATTCATGATCTGCGGTAATGGATTAACCACAATAGTATGGCGGGGCTTGAGCAGTAACCCCGCGGTGTAGCCATAGGAGACGACCTGCCCGAGGCCATACGCTAAAATCGTAAATCCATTTTGGGGTTGCTGATTGGTCGAAAGCGTATGCGCGCCCGGTTGCACGCCAAAACTCGTGATAGCAAAATTCCGCCCGCCGGAAGTCGGAACGAGTGGGGTAAATGCCGCGCTGGGAATGGTTGTCGATCCATCGTAGACGATGCTCGACTCGGCTGCGACGTCCGTCGCAATCACCACTTCCTGAACCGTATAGACGGGATTTGGATCGATAAAAAATGTATAGCTATTATAGGTCTGATCGACCGAAGGGACGATCGCGAGGAAGGGATCGCCGTTATCGGAATTACCCGGAGTATCGGAAGTGTGCGCATACTCGCCGAGGAGTGTAGGCTGCGACGACTCGACGATCACTGGCCCGGTGATGAGCGAATCGGCAAATTGGTCCGGGCCCAGCGTAGTCCAATATACTCCATTGACTTTGACGATGGTATTGGCATTAATTGCGAGCACTCGCATGAGATCTCCCTCGGCACGTTTCGTCCCTTTATTATCGATTGAGAGTGCATCGAGCACGAACGTATTGCCCCAGGCATCCACGGGCGGCATAGCTTCGAGCAGTATGTCCCGGCTTGACGAAATATTGATGGGCGGCACCAAATATCCATGCGGGACTTCCGCCCTCGCGTGCGAACCATACACAGCCACCGGTTTATCGGCCCGGACTTCGGAGCCCGTCAGATCGAGTTTGTCCACATTCGCATCGGTCTGGACCTGCACGCCCTGGCCAGCATTGAGCGTGATAGTAAACGGCGCACCCTGCGCATGGCCGCCGAGTGTCGGAGCTTTCGGAGTGATCGTTACCGTCGTGTTATCGTCGAATGCGGCTACTGCAAACTGCGAGGGCATTTCTTCTACCCCGCCAAAGATTACCGGATTATTCGAATTCGGATAGCTCATGATCCGATAGTCCGTTCCAGCCGAAGACTTCGGCAGAGCGAGAAAACCATCGGCCGTCGCATATTTATAATTCATACCGTAGCAGACGATTGGCGCCGTAGCAACGACCCTGACCACGCGCGGGTCGGCTACTTCGTGGCTCGTCATCCAGAGGTCCGAATTCGCATCGGAAATCCGGTAGGTTGCCGTCTGATTCGGTGGAAGAATAAAGACTCGGTGTATCGACGGATCGGCGTTCGTCGTGATTGTGATCGTGTCCATGCCGGACTGTCCGAGCGTAGCGACATACACATTAAGATACGCGCTATCCGAAGCCTGCAAAACAGGCTGATAGTTTTGTTCGAAGCAGAGCAAAAACTCCGTGCCACTATTCGTGACGTTCGAAAGCTGACCCGAGCCGCCGCACCCGGCGCCCTGCGCGTGTACGTCCGGCATAAAACCGACCGGAGCACACATGACCATTGCGATCCATGATGCGATCGAAACCAGCGCCGTCCAAAAACTATTTTGCTTAGTCATAAGAGGGATTGTTTACTAAGTGAATAAAACAGATGAGGTTGCGAGCATTCTTCGGCGATACTCGCTCCCAATCGCTCGAATTCATGCAGAATATAACTGTTAAATATACGAAACCAAAAACACTTCGCCGCAAAATAAGTAGCACGGTTGAGTCACGAGCTGACAATTCATTTATTTTTTACACATTACTCGTTACGAAATCATTCGTTACGAACCCCCGAATTCTCCCGTTCCAGCAGGAGCGTCACCGGACCCTCATTCACTAACTCGACGCGCATCCGAGCCTGAAAAATGCCCGTGGCTACGCGCTCGGCTCCGAGCCGCTCCCGAATTTGCAGCAGAAATTCCTCGTAGAGCGATTCGGCGTGTTCCGGTTTTGCTGCCGCCAGGAAATTCGGGCGGTTGCCTTTGCGGAGTTCGCCATAAAGTGTAAATTGGCTTATTGCTAAAACACTTCCGCCCGTCTCAAGTAGCGATAGATTCATTTTGCCTTCCGAATCCTCGAAAACACGTACATTTGCGACTTTTTCGGCCATCCACTCCACCTCGCGGCCCGTATCCCCTTCCCGGATGCCAATGAATGCCACTAACCCACGCCCGATCGAGCCAGTAATTCGGCTTTCCGAGCCAATGATCCGGTCTTCTGAACCAGACTCCCCGGTCTCTACCATTACCTGTGCCCTGCTAACCCGTTGTATAAGAATTCGCATCGAGCGATTTTGTTACACCGCCTCGGGGGAAAATATGAAATATGAAGTATGAAATATGAAAATAAGCTTAACACGATTCATCTTTCAGCTTTGCTCCTATCTCGCTACTTCGACTCTTTGCCGCGACTGAGCAATACCATCGCTCACTACCAGCATATAGCTTCCGGCAGGGATCGCTCCTAAATCCAGATCGACTGTTTTAATACCCTGCCCAAACTGCCGCTGGCTAGAATAGACCGTTTGGCCGAGCAATAATATTTGGAGTCGAAAAAAAAGAGAGAAAGCGTAAGTTTTCGACTCATAAACCCCTCGAATCTTTTTCAAACAACTCGATTGACAGACAACCGTATATTATAAGACAAACCAACCGGGAAAAGGTTACAATCTTTTTTTGGAATCTCTCGAAAAAATATTCTCACCTAAACCCTCCCCCGCCCCCTCCCGCTGCTGCGGGAGGGAAGAAGCTTCGGACTTGAATTTTTGGAAACCGTAAGTTATAGAAAAATAAGGGACTTAGAGGAAATTTCAATGGGAACTTTTAGAATTCGTTAAATTTGCGGAATTTTTATGGTGGTTTTGGTGTTGTATATTGTGAAATGCCAAATTATCTTCTTTTTGTCCCTATTTTTGGTTACTGCTTAAATCCACTGGATTGCTCCCCTCGATTCCTCAATATAGAAAATAGATCCGCTTGGCTACGCCAAGTCGTTAAAACATTTTTTAAGGGAAGCCGCGGGTTCATGAATTTCGGGCCAACACCAACATCAAGTTTATTTGTCCTTGATTCAAAAAGTGAGAAACTGAATTTAGAGAGGAAGACAACCATTCATGAACAAGTTCCGAACACCAACATCAAGTTCCTTTGACGTGTCAGGCAGAAATCATGAAATTCAGAAGAATTCAGGCATTGTAGTCGTCGAAGCTGATTGTGTTACCGGAATCCCTGCAAAGTCGGTCTTCGGAGAAATGTCCATCGGAGAGAAGCACTCGCCGGGCGTTCTCGGCAAAGTCGTCTTCTACACTTATAACAAGGTAATTACCTTTCTTGGAAAGATCCGGCGGAATAGATCGAGAGCGCAATGCCTCCATACCTGCATAGGCATCGTTTAACGAATCGAGTTGAGCTATAATGGTCATAATCGGGCAAATCCTTCTACGCAAGGGATAACGCATTATGCAGAAAACGACTATGCGTTACTCGTTACTACTTGTAAAGGAATATCCGTTTTTATGCCAATAAGTTTGCGAATTCTTGCGTAGATCGCGAAATAACGGTCGCCAGGTTTGGGTGCTTTGAGAAAGGGCTGCTCTACGAAACGATAGATAAGCGCAATGACTGGAATCGAGACTAGAAGTACAGAAAATCTTAATAAGAATGAGAGCATATTACCGTGGACTACCCTTATCCACGGATTGGCAAACCAGGAGAGTTGCATGTGGAAGAGATACAGCGAGTAGCTGATCGTACCGGTCCAGACGAGCCAGCGATAGGGCTGGGAAAAGAGCGGCCGGGGAAAAAGAGATTGGGAAAAGAGTGGTCGGGCTGGAAGCGCCGAACTACGCGGATATCTGCGTGGAGTAATCGCAGCAGCAATGAGAAAAGCGAAGCCAAGACCAAATAGAATATCGGTGAAGACCCAAAGGCTTTCTGAAAGCGAGGATAGAATAGAAAGAAATAAAAGCGCAATCGCCGAGGCTCCGAGTGGAATCCTACTTGCCGAGCGGTGCCGATCCGAGATAAACCATTCGGCGATCCATACTCCGAATAACCACTCGGGCATTCTTGCGAGGACAAATCCCATCATGGCATACGGTCCGGTCGAAGCGATGCTGATCAGATTGGAATGGAAGAGACTGAGCGATATCCACCGCCAGACGATCGAAATGGATGTAAGCGCAAGAATGGACTTGGTCAGTCCGATTCTCCTGAATGCAATGAGAAAAAGCGGGTACGCTAAATACAATTGAAACTCGAGTGCAAGCGACCAATACACATGGACGATCCCATAAAAGTAATTATCGAAATAACCATGCGTAAGCGTGAGATGCGTAAAGAGATCGGTGAGCGACGGCGCGGAATCGACAAAGCTCGATGTATGCGAGGCAGCAGCAAGCAGCAGATACGTCCCAATGACCGAAACGGCATACGCCGGGTAAAGCCTCCACAGCCGGCGCAGATAAAAAGGCCGGGCGGAAAAATCATAGCTTCCCGTTTGTTTGCGTTTTCTTGCAAAAGGGAGATGGATACAAAATCCGCTGAGCACAAGAAAAAGACTGACCCCAAGATAACCCCATCTCAGCGGCGAAACCGCATAGCTGAGCAAGCTGGGATGAATGGCCTGAGGGACAACTCCGATGGAAGGAAATGGATAAACACCGTAATGTCCCCAAATGTGATAGCCCGCGACCATCAGCGCCGCGATGCCGCGGAGCGCGTCGATCGAGTCGAGACGGGAATGATCCCGACTATCCTGTGTGGGATTTTTGCGATTCAGAGAATTGACCACGGGTTTATTATTGGATATTTCAACCCAATCTCAAAATCTAATAATCCCTAAATCCTGCAGGGCGTAAATTTACCCTGCAATAGATACACGGCGAGCTATTTCGCGGCCGCACGCATCGATGTTTGTTTCGAGGCTTTGATTTTGCCAGCAGGAATTTTCATCATCTCGAGCTGCTCTTCCTTGAACTTCCCGACAATAGACTGAATACGCTGGACGACTTCGCTGCGCTTGAGTCCGGCTTTCGCCTGAAAGACCGTCATTTTGAACGTAGGCCGGATACCGCCGGGTGTTACCGTACCGACAAATTTGTCCGAGTGTTTCCATCCGGTTTCGCGGAGGGATTCCTGAATAAGAGATACCTGCAGACGGCTGAGAGGATTAGCTATCCGAATGCTTGGCTCTTCGGATCCGGGAAGCAACTCCTTTTCTTTCGATTGCATGCGCATAGGGTATGTAGAGTATTAAGTTATGAAAGGCTGTTAACGAGCCGAGGCAACCCACGGACGCTGGCAAAAAGTGCCATGAATAACCACCGGAGAAAGAAAATCGCCTGAAACAATCGAAATTCGAAATATTCGTGCTATTTATGGAATGTTTATTTCCACATCCCGGAGTCTGAGTCGTAATTTCGATACATCATGGATTCTATAGGCTGTGTGTTCCGAGTATTATATTTTGCGCTTGGTTTTCCATTATACGGAGTAATACAATCTCCGGCTGTTTCGAAATAGATGAGCTGACCGATGGGCATTCCGGGATAAATCCGGACCGGATGCCGGACCGAAATTTCGAGCGTCCAGGAATTACAGAAACCGACGTCGCCTTTGCCGGCCGTCGCGTGAATATCGATTCCAAGCCTTCCGACGCTCGACTTTCCTTCGAGAAACGGGACGTGCTTGTGCGTTTCTGTATATTCGGTAGTGACGCCAAGATAGAGCGTATCGGGATGGAGCACGTAACCTTCTTCCGGAATCTCGAAGTGATCGATTTCATTATGCCGTCGGGCATCGAGCACTGCCGCACGATACGTCGCCATCGAAGCGGCTAGATGAACATCGTAGCTATTGGAACCGAGATTTTCACGGCTATAGGGCGAGATAACGATCGAACCCTTTTCGATCGCATCGAGAATTTGTTTATCGGTCAGGATCATACTATCGAAAATACGAGTAGCCTTAGATGAATTAAGAGTAGCCTAAGAACACCGAAGGGCTGCTTTTGAGCAGCCCTTCGAATATTTTTACTCGGAAGTTGAAATCATTACTTCGCAGGTGGAGGAGCCGTCTGGCCCGGAGCACCCTGACCCGGAGGCGGTCCACCCATTCCCGGCGGCATTCCGCCAGGAGGCATGATCGGTGGCGGCACCTGGTTCGAAATAGCAGGTATCGTCCGAAGGTACATGTAGATGCTGCCGAGGTCGTCGTCAGTCATTTCCTTAAAGCCCTGCCACGGCATGGGCGGCAGGATCGGCCTGCCGGTACCCATGTGCTTTCCGGTGCGCAGAGCGTTCATAAAAGTTTGTTGACTCCACGACCCAATACCCGTAAGCGAATCTGGCGTAAGGTTCATGCTGAAGCTGACGCCCCATGGCCCGGACCATGCGGTCATCGTGTTATTGGCAGCTACCATCCACGGATTCGTTGGCGCGAATGGTGCCGTAATCTTTGCGCTCGCGGGATGCCCGGAGAGCATTTTGGACATATCCGGCGCCGGGCCCTGAGGGCCCATGGCCCATGGGGTATGGCAGTCATTGCAGCCGACCGTAGTAACAAGATATTTACCGCGATCGGCCGATGCCATTGCAGGAGGCTTCGTCGAATCGACGGCCGCCTGATCTTGATTCTTCGGCGCGCAACTCGTAAGTAATGAACTTACTGTAGCGACGGAGAGAACAAAGAACAGAGAATAGATTTTTTTCGAATTGTTCATATCGTTCAATGTAAATGGTGTAGCAACACTTCCCTATTAAAGAAGACTAAAAAGACTTCATTACAGTCCTTCAAATATACAACATTGAGCGAGAAAAAACAAGAAAAAGATAAAAAAGAATAGAAAACTCGATTTTATGCCAATTGAAGCGTTTTGGCAGGAAAATTCGTAAATTGCATCGTTGAGATTCCATACACACATCAGACGGAGAAAAAACAGCTCCTGAATCGCGAAAAAATTTTGGTAATTCGCCGGAGCCCGCTATGACGACACTTGCAGAGGTCTTCCTTGTTCTAATTCTTGTATTGCTGAACGGATTTTTCGTAACGGCTGAATACGCGGCCGTTAAGTTACGCCTGCCGCAAATCGAAGATCTCGTCCAAAAAAATGATCGTCACGCACTGGCTGCTAAACACGTTCGCGATAATCTCGATACATTCCTTTCGGCGACGCAGGTCGGAATTACGCTCGCAAGTCTGGCGCTCGGCTGGATCGGCGAACCGCTGATGTCCCGATTGCTCGAACCGTTTTTCAATCTCTTCGCGATCTCACCCAATCTTGCATACTCGATTAGCTTCGCAATCGGCTTCCTGATTTTAACCTCGGTCCATATTATCTTTGGCGAGCAAATTCCGAAAGTGCTTGCGATAAACTACGAAGTGGAAGTCGCGCTAAAAACAGCGCGCCCACTTTCGATTTATTATCAGGCGTTTCGACCGCTCATCTGGACACTCAACAAAATGGTGAATGCGGCGCTAAATGTATTCGGGCTTCCCAAAGCTTCGGAAGACGAAGGGCACACACGGGAAGAATTACGAAATGTGATTCTGGAATCGGCGCGGCGCGGGGTCGTCGAGCGACAGGAATCGACGATCATCGAATCGCTCTTCGATTTCGGCGCCACGACCACGCGCGAGATCATGGTACACCGCTCGGAAGTCATCGCTATCGATCTCGACTTGGACCCGCGTGAAATTCTGCGTGTCATCGAAGATGAAGGATATTCGCGGTTGCCGGTGTATCACAATTCCCTCGATGAGATCGCCGGCGTGCTGCATGTGAAAAACTTACTGCCGGTCATTTCACAATTACAGCGGCTCAGCGTTCCGAGTCAACATGCCGAAAAAGAATTTTTGGTATTGCTGGAGCGGGCCATTCGTCCGGCATTATTTGTAAGCGAGACCCAACCGATCTCGAAGCTATTGCCCGAATTTCAAAAAAGCCGGACCCACATGGGGATCGTCGTCAGCGAACATGGGGGAGTCGAGGGGATCGTCACGCTCGAAGATATTTTGGAAGAACTCGTCGGCGAAATCCGTGACGAAAGCGACGTGAACGAAGCGCCCGAGATTATCGAAAAAGACGGGGCGATCTATGTCGATCCGACACTCACCGTATCCGATTTTAATGCGCACTTCGAGGACCGCTTTCCACTTCTGGAAGAGAGTGGCGATTACCAGACTATCTCCGGATTCGTACAAAAGCAAGCCGGACGCATCCCGAACGTCGGAGACGTCGTCGAAGCGGGCGGCCTCCGATTTACTGTCACGCGAAAAATCCGACACAAACTACAGCAGATCAAGATCGATCCGGTCCCAGTATCCTCGGAAAAAATATCGGAACCCGACGAGCAAGGCCATGCTACTGATTAGGGGCGCAATGTCATGCGCCCCCGCCAGTAGTTCTTTGCGAGTATTGTTTATCGGGTAATGATCAACTTCCTAATAGCACTCATCCCATCGCCGGTGACGCGAATGAAGTAAGATCCCGGCGCGTACAATTTTGGATCGATCGGGATAATATTTTCACCCGACGATGCACGGCCATCCTGCAACACCTGAACGCTGCGGCCCAATGCGTCCATCATCTCGACTTGGACTGGACCATCTGCCTTTAACGTGAAGGAAAGTTTCGTATCGGAGGATGAGGACGGATTATACGAAAGTCGGAGGTTGAGCGCGCCATCCGACGTCGGCGACTCCGTAACATCGCTCGCTGTCGGAGTTGAATAGGACGCGGATTGTGGATTCAGATTCGAGTCTGTTGATATTGCAGCGGTATAGTGCTGCGTCGTCACCCAGGAGAATGAGTTTGTTGTGCTGGTAAACCTGTTGGTCGTGCCTGCAATGACAACTGTCGTAACCGTACTATTCTTGACCTTAGTCCGGAGCGCATCGAACGCACCACCGCCTGGAAGGACGAGAGTGCCATACCCATCGACAGAGCCGTCGATTGATACTGTGATGGTTTCGCCCGCAGGCATTCCGGCCACAATATGGTTAGAAGTACTGGACCAGGTGATCCCCGATTTGAGTGGGAATTTCTCTTCCTGCAGTGGCGGCGTATACGTGGATGAAATGACTTGCGTGCCGGATGCGTCATTGCTGACGGTCCCCAAGACCCAGTATCCATCGGTGTTTACCTTGATGTATTCGTACACGTTCCCATTTACAGTTAACACATGAGTCGCACCGGCGAACGCGGGGTCCATCCCAAGTGGGGCCGCCGTGGGATTGTCGGAGATTGTCAGATTCGTCTGCGTGCCAGCTGCGTACGTGGGGCCCGCAAAGCTCCACGTTTGCAACCCGCCGCTGAGATTGACCAGCGCCTGAAACTTCGGGTCCGTCGGCGTGGTCGCCTCGTAAGGCTGCTCCGTGCTGATGCTGTTGAAATAGGAGAGAAAGTCGCTCGATGTGATTTGGATTTGCGCGCTCGCGCTCCTCGCGAGCAGCGTCAAAAGTGAGAATGTAACAATGTATTTCATAACTGTGATATGGTTGAGTTAAAGGCATTTGGTATGATCTTACAAACTTAATCAATTAATTACGTGACGCGGAAAAATCAGAACGGTGGCAGCAACTATTTTTATCGGAACATCCGGCTGGCAATACCGG
>DASZLH010000266.1:0-7633 GCA_035552495.1 Kapaibacterium sp. (SeqCode)
GTAAAATAGATTTAGGTCGGGCGGCGGAAATGGAGACCTGCAATCCTTCAATTGTTCCTTCTGCTGCCCCGGACACGGAAACAGAATTCATATCGAATTGCACTATTGGAAGCGGTGCGGACGGATCTGAAAAGGGTATAATAGTCCCTTGGAAAGGGACACGTCTCAATGTCGGTTGTTCTATAATAGTAGTTTCGTTCACAATCCAGGATTTCCTATGATTTTCGCTTAACAATAAATAGGCAAAGTCCGCTCCTGAACTGAATAAACTTTCATTAAATCCAATAATTAAGAAATCGTTTGCAATAGCTCGATAAAATGCTCGATATTTAATGCTTCGGCACGCTGGACCAAGAAGCGATTTGCTGGGGATGTTTCGATCCTGTCCATTATTTCGTCCGAAAATAAAGCCTTCAGGTTATTTCTCAGCGTCTTCCTTCTCATGGCAAATGCGCCACGGACTAACGTGCGAAACAAATGCTCATCGAAGGGTCTGGCATTAACGGTGCTAATCTCGCCAAGTCGTGCGAAATATCCACGATCGAAGTCGAGATGTATGACGGCCGAATCGACCTTCGGCACCGGACGAAATGCGCCCGCCGGAACCCTGAACAGCATCTTCACTTCGCCAAAAAAATTGGCGAGCACCGTCGGAATTCCGTATGCTTTAGTGCTTGGTTTTGCGGTCAATCGCTCGGCGACTTCCTGCTGAACCAGCAGCGTGGCATCGCGCACGGCCTCGCGTTCATCGATTAGCTTAAAAATGATCGGCGATGTAATATAGTAGGGAATATTACCGGCGATGCGTAACCGCATATCGTTAGGCCCCCTTAAAAGGGCTTGGGATATTCGCGTTCGAGTTGCCCTTAAATCGACAGTAAGAAAGTCCTGCTCGATTATTTCGAGTCGCTCACCTTCGGATGCAAAGGTGTGCCGCAATTGCGGGATAGCCCGCGAGTCGAGCTCGAAGGCGACCAGCTTTTTGAGCGGCGTTGCGAGCAGGTGATTCGTCAGCAGCCCTGTGCCCGGACCGATTTCGACCATCACATCCTCTGGTCCCGGCGCAATCGCTGCGACGATCCGCTGATGTGCTTTGGGATCGACCAGAAAATGCTGACCAAGAGATTTACGAGCTGGAAGTAATGTCATTGCGAGAATAATTTGTTTTACAACAACACGGTGCCCGATATTCGAGCTTCGTGGTCCAGCAGCCAGCGTTTGCGCCACAATTCCCCGGCATAGCCCGTGAGCGACCCATCGCTCCCGATGATCCGATGACATGGGACAACGATCACGATCGGATTAGCGCCGTTTGCGCGGCCGACCGCGCGAATAGCCTTCGGATTATTTATTGTGCGCGCGATATCCAGATACGAGCACGTCGATCCGTATTTGATCATACATAATGCTCGCCAAACTTCCTGCTCGAAGGCAGTCCCTTGCGGATCGAGCGGAATGGAAAACATTGTGCGGATTCCGGCAAAGTATTCATCGAGTTCGTCCACGCACTGCTCGATTATTCGATTGGGTGTTCGATCTTCGGAAATGAATTTAGAGGGATCGGGACGCAATAGTACAAAAGCGATTTTCGAAATGCCATCGTTACTGCCTTCGATCGAAAGTGGGCCAATAGGCGAATCGTACTGGGCAGTATATTTCGAAGGGTTGTCCATGCGGCAAAAATACGGGAATGTTCTCTCCTAAGGAAGTTTTTGAGTATAGTTCTAATCCTTGACTGTTCTTTACGTGCATCGACGTCTGTTCGTTCGCACGTCCTGTTTTTTATTCCCGAGAAGACTGTACCGGTGGTACGGTTGTGTCTTATTATGCGAAATTTTCTCTTGCCGCTCCTGTGCGGAGCGTTCATTTTGGTGGGAGCTGATATAGCATCGGCTCAGGGACCTGTTTCTCCTGTTCCGGATTCACTCCAGATCAACAGAATCGATACGCTCGTCCACTCTCACTACGAGACGGTGAAGGAATATCTTGCGGAGCAGGATTCTTCCCAACATCATCATCCGAACGTACATCCGGAGCTGGCCTGGAGCGGGTTTGGATTTGGAGCGACTCAAAGTGCGTCGTTCGATGTACGAAGCACAATTGATGGGCAGGTTTGCTGGCAAAAAGAGGGATGGGTTTATTCTGCAAATATTCTCTGGATCGGTAATTTAGACCCCACAGGCGGCATTCCCGAAAACATTCTTAATATGGGTCTGTTATTTGGCACCCCAATTTCGGAGCGAGCGCCGCTACTGAATGTCTCTGCCGGCCTGGGATTTGTCCATCGGCGCACGAGCGATCGCGCGAGCGACGGAAGTTCGGTATTATCCAAAACACAATGGAGTGTGAGTATTCCCGTTCAGGTGCAATTGCTGGACCCTTTCTCCAATATTTTTGGGGCGGCCCTGGTCGCTTACGCCAATCTGAACGTGCTCAATCCTACCTTCGGCCTCCTGATTAATTTTTGCAGCGGAAAGTTTGTGGACGCGGATGCCCCGACTACCATGTTGTGGTAAGCACCGGAGAGGATATTTATGAGAGGGGAAGAGTATAGAACTCTCCCGCCGTCCGATCGGTTACTCATTCACGTCGTGCTTTGACCAACAGCTTGCCGCGACATTAAATAAGAGCTAAAGCGTAATGTAGAATCATTTCACACTACTTGCAATCACCTCGTTGGTCTGAAGATCAGCGAGGTGTTTTTTTTATGGAATTAAGTAAACTCATTCGCGAGCGGGTACTTGTGTTCGATGGTGCGACAGGGACCAACCTGCAAACGCAGGACCTCACGCCCGACGATTTCGGCGGCGAGCATTTTGCCGGCTGCAACGAATATCTCATTCAGACGAAACCCTCGGCCGTCGAGAAAGTCCATAGCGATTATCTCACCGCTGGCGCCGATATTATCGAGACCGATACGTTTGGTTCGTCCTCTATTGTGCTGGCAGAATATGGCATCGCCAATCTGGCGTATGAACTTTCGAAAGAAGGCGCGGCGATCGCCAAGCGTCTGGCCCGTGAGTTTTCGACGAAAGAAAAACCGCGCTTCGTTGCTGGCTCGATCGGGCCCACGACCAAGCTTCCCTCGCTCGGACATGTTTCGTTCGATGCGATGCGCGATTCGTATTACGAACAAATGGCTGGCCTGCTCGATGGTGGCTCCGATCTTTTTATTATAGAGACCTGTCAGGATTTACTCCAGATCAAAGCAGCGCTTGCAGCCGCGCAAGATCTTTTCCGTGATAAGCACACGCGCATTCCGGTTATCACATCGGTTACGATCGAGACGATGGGCACGATGCTCATGGGGACCGAAATCGCTGCCGCGCTGACGACGCTCGAACCCTACGACATCATCAGCGCCATCGGCATGAACTGCGCCACCGGACCGAAAGAGATGGAAGAGAACGTCCGATTTTTAACGCAGACTTCGCCCAAGCCGGTATTCGTAATGCCGAACGCCGGCTTGCCGGAGAACGTCGGCGGTGTAGCGCATTACCATCTTACACCCGATGATCTCGAACGGTACATGAAGCACTTCATTGGCGATTTGGGAGTCTCGATTATCGGCGGTTGCTGCGGCACGACGAAAGAGCATATCGCGCGGCTTGCCGATCTTGCAACCCGAATAACACCGAAGCAGCGCTCCTTCGAGTGGACTCCAACGGCTTCCTCTATTTATTCCTCCGTACCGATGCACATCGACCCTGCTCCTGTTATCGTCGGAGAGCGGTGCAATACGAACGGTTCGAAGAAATTTCGCGATCTGCTTTTGAATGAGGAATGGGACACAGCTGTCTCGATGGCGAAGGAGCAGATCAAAGAGGGCGCGCACATGCTCGATCTCTGCGTCGCGTATGTGGGACGTGATGAAGTCCGCGACATGCGCGAAGTGATTTCGCGGATGAATACGGCAGTCACCGTGCCGCTCGTCATCGATTCGACGGAATATCCGGTGATCGAAGAAGCGCTAAAGCACTACGCGGGCCGTGCGATCGTAAACTCGATTAACATGGAAGATGGCGAGGAGCGTATGGCCCACGTCCTGCCGCTCTGCAAAAAATATGGCGCCGCGGTCATCGCGCTCACCATCGACGAAGACGGCATGGCAAAAACGCGCGAGAAAAAATTCGAAATCGCCGAGCGGATCATCGATATTTCTGTAAATAAATATGGAATGCGCGAAGAAGACCTCATCTTCGATACGCTGACCTTCACGCTCGGCTCCGGCGACGGAGAATTCCGCAAAGCCGGTATCGAAACGATCGAAGCCATTCGGCTCATCAAGACCGCGCACCCGAAATGCAAAACGATCTTAGGCGTCTCGAATATTTCGTTCGGACTCAATCCGCATTCGCGTCACGTGCTGAACTCGGTCTTCCTAAGCTTCGCGATCGAAGCCGGCCTCGACATGGCGATCGTCCATGCGGCGAAGATCATGCCGCTCCACAAGATCGACGAACGCGGCCGCGAACTCGCCAGGCAGATCATCTACGACGAGCGAGTCTTCGAGTACGCGAGCGCGGTGGCGGCGTAATTATTCGATCAAAATCTTATTGTAAAAAATATCGCCATTTGCTGTATGCACGCTGATAAAGTATGTTCCGGCAATTAGTGCAAGATTGTGGAGAGAGCAGGAACTGGCATACTCACCAAACGAGCTAAAAACAAGCCGGCCACAGACATCATGGATTTCTAATCCCATCTGAGTTGGGCGATCGAATGGAAGAAGGATATTTATATCGGTTTTTGCGGGTTGAGGATAAACAGAAATCGATCTCGATGTTATAGCTGGCCGCTCTTGCCTAACCGCGCTATAAATTGCATGTGCATGGTGGACGATAACGAAATCCTGCGTGCTATCCGAATGCGTGCGTGTAACCGCGGCTGTTATTTGGTCGTTGGGATCGACAGCATAACTCGTTAACGACCACGGGAGTGAGTCATTTCGATAGGGCTGCATTGTTAAAAAAGTATCATGCGTATCTATGCGAATAAGAAGTGAGTCGCTTGCGAGCATTGCATACAAGATGCCGAAGCGATCGACGAATCCATTCGCTGAGCCATCGGGTAACGAAAACTGGCGAACAACTCGAAGCGCTGTGTCCAAAATAACGTCATCCCCCTCAAGCACTTGATTTCCAGGTAGCAATTGATCCAGCCCAGTCCCTGCAATTGAGTTTATCCAGCCGGTACTATCGCGGTGCAGGGTTAATGACGATGATGTAGCGAAAGCACCATGAAGTAGGTCGGGAATAATCTTCGTGATTGGAATGGAAACTTCGGTTCGAAGTCCACCTCTTTCGTCCATAATATTCTCGTACTCAGGTGGAGGAGGAGGATATTGTCCGGTCCAATGCCTGATATCAATGGTGGCGCTTGTAAAAAATCTCCCATCCATGGAAAGTCCAACGGACAAAATCCTGTCCTGACCATACACCTCGTAATTGCTAACGCTAGCTGGATAGTTATAGTCGGAAGTTCTTTTATAGTATAATTGATCAAAATACTGTCCGTTCGGGGTGAATTCCTCTGCAATGCCATCGCCATTGTCTCTATACTGCGCAATGAATGGATATGCGGAAGTATCCATCCAGGAATATTCGCCTGTGTTATATGCAATTGCAAAATATCCATCGACATTGACAGCCAGTCCTATGGCTTCGGCAGCCCATCTCGATAAACTAAAAACAAGGTTGCCATCTCGATTGTATTTTAAGAGTTTGACGGTGTCTGAGGAATAGCCATAAAGAAAGATATCGCCAGCTTTGTCAATTGCTGATGATAAGTTTTGGAGATATGGAATGGGTTTCCGCCAGAGCAATTTGCCGCTGCTGCTTAGTTTCGTAAGAAATAGCGTTGCGTATGCATCGAATTGCTTCCCTTGCCAACTTAAGCAAATAATATTATTTGTGGAATCCGCAAGGAGACTAATTAGTCCTGTGCTTGAGGAGGGAGAGTTGAATAAATATTGCCAGGGATAATCTATACTTTTAGCGACGGCATTCCAATGGACCTCAATAGTGTCAAATCCATTCAGCGCATTATCGCTTAGAATGATCGAAGCTGCATGGCTTCCCAAAGAAGTTGCATCAATCGAAAAGTTTAAACGATGCAAAACCTCTTCTGGAGTTAAGAAGGATGTATCGGCGATTGAAAGCTCCGAAGATTGAGTGTGTACACTCGATACTCTGAGTGAGTCTGGTCCGTTACTCTCGATTAATATTTCCCCTGAAGACGGTTTCCCTTGTTGAACCCATCCAAAATCGCCAGTAGACGTCCAAAATTTGCTTGAGGAGCCTAAACCCGTTATATCAATTTGGATACCTGGATCGGTATTCTTGAAATTCCCTTGGAATATAAGTGTATCCGTGAGCCGACTTAAACTGTCTGTCAAGACACTTAACTGAAGAACAAGACTGCTATCCGGCGCAAGGGTGAAATGATTTGGAGAAGCCGATGTGACAGCATAACCTTTGGCGATAATTGCCGAGACTTGTAGTGTATCATCTCCAATATTCTGCAAAGTATCAAATATAGATTGAGTTTGTCCAAGAATCCGCATCCCGAGGTTCATGAAGCGAGACGAAAGATGGATGATGGGCGTATGGACAATACTATCGTTTCTTTTGAGATAATAATTATAACTTGAGCCGCCAAGGAGTATGGAATGTGAACCAAATATTTGAAACGATGAGGGGCCTTCGTCGCTTACTCCGAATTGTTTTATCCAGGATTGACCTCCGTCGGTCGACTCCACAAAATAGTACTCGCCGGATAATAATGCGTATGCTATTTTTTCATCTCGAATCGATAACTGAACAACTGCAACATTAGTAGAAAGCTCTTTTGTCCATGTTAACCCACTATCCGAAGATCGATAAATACCGTGCATTCCGCCTACAAGCCACGCAGCATCATTATGGATACAAGTGCTTTGGATCGTATCATTGAACAGAGAAGTGATGTCAGTCCATTTGCGCCCATTGTCAAGTGTGGAAAGAACCGTTACACGTTGCGAGTAATAGACTTGCGAATCATAAGGCTGTAATAGAAGCAGCCCCTGTCCACTAAGTGTCATCGAGCACTGCTTTGCAACGATATATTTACGCGTCGAATCATTGAAGAGTGTCACTAGGGAATCCCTCAGCGGAAAATATTCAATGACGGTATCTCCAATGTCAGCCCCAGACATATAAGGCGCTGTTGATAATAGTACATATCCGGAATCACTCGATCCCACTCCTACATAATGATCGAAGTCGGTTGCGAACGGTAACGCATACCAGGAATTGCCTCCGTCGTTTGTGCGAGCAATGAATTTACCCCAGGCTGGTACGATTGAATTAATTAAAACCCATCCACCGAAAACTGTTGGAGATGAAAAATTAGCCGCGTAGAATCCATTGAAACTAAAAGAATAACCTTGGGATATGCCAGCAGTTTTAGATTTCCAATTCTTTCCCATATCAGTGGAATAATACAAATTCGCTGAATTGGTGGAGTAACCGATACTTGTTTCTGGTAATCCAACCAACGTGTCATCATTCAGCGCTTGAATGCCCCAGATCGGGGATGCGACGAGAGTCCAAGAGTTTTGCGCGTAACTAACGGCGGTGAATGCGGTGAGGCT
>DASZLH010000267.1:0-3730 GCA_035552495.1 Kapaibacterium sp. (SeqCode)
CTCCGCTCGATTTTTTACTTTTTCCAATTCTCGTTCGTCAATGCCGTGTTCCTGGATCTTCTGGAGTTCCGACCATAGCGCGTCTTCCACTTCTTCGGGCGAATGCCCGAGTTGTACCGTCGCCGACAGGGAAAACTCACCGGCTTTTTCATTCGAATCGTTGAAGGCGTGCGCATCTTTCGCAATCGCGCGGCGATAGACAAGCTCCTGATATAATCGGCTGCTGCGTCCGGTCCCGAGTACATCCGAGAGGAGATCGAGAATGTACTCCTCGCGTTCGAATGCTTTGCAAGCTTGAAACGTAAGATGTACCGCCGGTAATTTCACGGCGTCGTGCATGGTAAGGCGAATGGCTCCGCCAACAGGCGCGATCGTTTGGTCTCTTCGCGCGATATCGGTGCCGCGCGGAATATTACCGAAATAGCGTTCGATCAGCGCGCGCGCGTTCGCTTCCTCGAACTGTCCGGCCAGGAGCAGCGAACAATTATTTGGTTTGTAAAACTCGGCGTGGAACGCGCGGGCGTCGTCGATCGTCGCTTCGTCCAAATGCTGCATGGAGCCGATCGTCGTCCAATGATAGCCGCTCGTCGGAAACAAATGGGGAATAATCGTTTCCCATACGCGGCCATACGGACGATTCTCGTAACGCTGGCGTCGTTCTTCTTTGACGACGGCGCGTTGGTTCTCGAAATTTTCTTTCGTGACATCGAGCGCGAGCATCCGGTCGCTTTCGAGCCAGAGCGCGAGTTCGAGCTCCGTCATCGGGAGCGTCTCGAAATAATTCGTGCGGTCAACATTCGTGGTGGCGTTCAGCGACCCACCGGCGCGCTGGATGAAGCTAAAATGCGCAGCCTTCCCGATATGTTTCGAACCCTGAAACATCATGTGCTCGAAGAGGTGCGCAAAGCCTGTGCGGGAGGGAGGATCGTCCTTCGAGCCGACGCGGTACCACAGATTGGTCACGACGAGCGGCACGCGCTGGCTCCGCGATAAAATGACGTGCATTCCGTTATCGAGATCGTACTCGACAAACGGAATCGCATTGGATAGTGTAGGCGCCGGCTGCATGGAGCCAGACGCCGTCATAGAATTTCGATCGTTCAAAACAGCGACAGGTTAGTAATAGGTGGAGAGATCGTGAACGTTGATATAGACCGTCTTGCGGGCATTGGCAAGCCATTGTGTAAAGTCCTGCGATTGCTTCCACTGTGTCGCGGCGGCTTCAAGCTCGCGATAATCTTCGTCCATCGAAAGTTTATGCTCTGGTATTTTATGAATGACTTTTACGATTTGAAATCCAGTTTGGCCATTCGGATACGCAATATGGATTGGGTCGGAAACTTGCCCCTCCCGGAGGGAATCGACGACGGTTTTTTGTTCCGGCGCAAGTTCATCGACCCGGATGCGCCCAAGCGCTCCGCCGAGCGATTTCGTTTGTGGATCGTCCGAATACTCCTCGGCAAGTTTTGCGAAATCGCCGCCGCTATTCGCTTGGTCGCGAATCAGATTCAGCGAATCTTCAACTGCCTGTTCGTCGATCGCATTGACGGTCGGCTTAATAAGAATTTGTGCGACATGGATTTCCTCGCCGCGACGGTCGATCAGTTTAATGATATGAAAGCCTTGCTCAGTCTCGACAACACCCGAAACTTCTCCCGGTTTTAGCTTAAAAGCGGCAGCCTCGAACTCCGGAAGAAATGTCCCACGCGGAAAGAACCCGCCGAGATCGCCGCCATCGGCAGCCGAAGCGTGCTGCGAATAACGCCGGGCCAGCGTCGCAAAGTCGACGCCATGGTGCAGCGAATCGACCAGCGATTTCGCAAACGCGAGCGACCGTTCCTTCTGGTTGGGCAGCGGCTTGATTAATTTCACAATCGTGGCCAGTTCTACCTCCTGTGGCACAACCGGCAGCGAATCCTTATAGAGAGTATAGAATCGCTCGACGTCCTGCCGGGATACGCTCTCTTTTTGCGGCAGAATTTTGGCTCGTTCTTTCTCGACGATCAAGTTTTGCCGCGTCCGTTCGCGCAGGTCGGGTGAGGCTTTGAGTTCGGGAATCGAACGCCCGAATTCTTTCTCGACCGCCGCTTCGCTACCCAACCGCTGCACATAGCCTTTGATGATATTATCGAGCTGCTCGTCTACTTCCGCCTCGCTGACGGTAATCGAATCTTCATCGGCTTTTGCGAGCAGGATATTCTGGTCGATCTCGCTTTCGAGGATTTGCTTGCGGAGCTGCATCACCGTATCGGGCGATGGATTGGCTACACCGCGCTGCATCAGGAAAAGCTGGGTCTGCGCGTCGATCGACGATTTGTAGATCGGATGTTTTCCAACAACCGCGACAACCGCATCTAATTTGTCCCCGTCCTTGGGTGGAGTAAACTGCGCCACCGACTGCGAGGTCAGAATGGCGGAAAATGCAAGCGAAAATATGGCTGGAGTAAAAAACTTCATTCTTAAAAGGTCCTTGAGAGTATAGTCTATTTCGTGAAGGTAATGAAGGCCTTTCCGAAGCGATTTAGTTCAATTATTATTATTCACGAGGGGCATCTGAACCGTGATTTATGAGATGCATGGGATTTTTGGGATGGGATGTGGCAGAGAATCCTTGGTTGATATTGCATTAAGGTTTTACCTTACAACAGACCAGCGGCCATCCATATCGAGCGTGTAGCAATTACCATTTGTCATCTCATGAGTCTCTCGACCAGTTTTCGCATTTTTGGTTGTTCGGAGTTCAAATATCTTCTCCCCATTTTCGCGGGTAAGATAGCGTTCGAGCGCAGCAATGTCAGGAGCAACGTCCCCTAACCATTCTCCCTCAGGCTCTTTTACGAATGCTCTGCTCATAATCTCCTCTGATTAACTCCGTCCACGTCGCATGGGTTGTGAAATGCTTCCCAATTCCCTTTCAAAGAGAATAGTAAAACTTTCAAAAGTGAAAGTATTTGTCTCTTAAAAAAGAATCATCCGGGCTTTAAGAGGGAATGCCAGTTACGTCTCTTAGGTTCGTTATGTGGATGAAAACCCACTGGATTACTGTGTCCGTCATGGCAATGTTTTTCGCAGGTTGCGGGTCGAACGATATAACGAATCCGAACCAGATCGTTTTCCCGACTACGAACGTAAGCTTCGCAAAGCAAGTCGAGCCGTATTTGAATCTGGCATGCTCTGAGTATGGCTGTCATAACGAAGCGACCTCCAGCAACGACGAACTGGATTTAACATCGTGGGTCGCACTAAAACAGGTGAATGGTGTTGCTAATTCGGGCGATACCAATTGTTACCTTGTGTTAGTAATGTATGGCAGGATCGCGCACGCCGGCAGCTTTCCGGCGAATGATAATCAGAGGCAGGGAATCCGACAATGGATCATCGAAGGCGCCCAGAACAATTAAAGATGCGCAGAATAATTAAACGAGGATAATTAACAATTTTGAATTAAATAGTAAGAGTGAAAGAGAGGGAAGCTCGGTTACATGGTGAGTAAGCTTTGTGGTTAGGCTCTGTTAGATTGGGTACTGAAACGTTGAAAGGACTAATAGGAGGATTCGGATGAGAAAATACAATGGTAAGATTTGGATGGGATCGCTGGCTGCTATTCTGATTGCGGCCGGAATCGGTGTGAGCGGAAGTAATGTGCAGGCGCAGCCGCATTCGCGGACGTGGTCTGCGACGGCGGATTGGCATTCCCGCGATTCGAGATCGTACTTCGATTTCGGCGACC
>DASZLH010000268.1:0-3220 GCA_035552495.1 Kapaibacterium sp. (SeqCode)
GGTCTCGACTGATCTCGGACACTCCTGGCGTGCTGAAAATGAAGGATTTGCAAATGGCGGCAGCGGATATTCGGTCTATTCTCTTGCAGTATTCGATACCTTACTGTATGCAAATATTAATGGCCTTGCTGGCCGGTCAAACGGTTGGATTGGAACATTTCATCGTCCACTATCGGAGATGGTAAAAGATACGACCTCCAGAGTAGTGCAGTCTCCGCAAGCGAGCGATACCATCGAGATTTATCCGAATCCGGCGAGTGGCCTTATTACGATCCTCGCTGGCGGCACGAACATCCTCGGCGTGAGCGTGATGAATGTGTTGGGCAGCGAAACGGGCGCCAGTGTGCGGGCGGCGGGGTCCGGGAAAGTCGATCTCGATCTTTCGAAGCTGCCATCGGGAACGTATTTTCTTCAGATCGAGACGGCAAAAGGAGTTGTGATGAGGAAGATTGTAAGGGAGTAAAAATAGTTTTCTGACTTTTTTTAGGGCGTTCCGAAAATTTCCGAAGTTTTGGTTCCCCAAAACCCGTAAGTCGAGTAACTACGCCAAAGTTCATGAATTTATAACTGACACCGCACTATATAATTTAGCTAAAAATAGTTTTCTTCAATTTTCAGGATGATGGGCAAAATAGGGTTAAAAATGGATACTGGATTGAGACGTAAAAAAATGGTGTTGAGCAGTATATTTTTGGAAATTGCGGAACTATGGGTTTGGAGCAGATAGAAAAATCATGGCGGGCTAATAAACCGGCGGCTGTGTATGTGTTTCATGGCGAGGAGGACTTTCTTCGCAGCGAGTTGCTTCATCTCGCGCCCGATATTCTTGTCCCGGAGGAATCGACCCGATCGTTCAACTTCGATCTGCTGTATGGCTCGGAAACGAATACCGCGCAAATCGTTACGATGGCGCAGGGATATCCGATGATGGCCGACCGTAGGCTCGTGATCGTCCGAGATGCGGAAAAAGTGCTTCGCGCGAAACCCGCCGGTGCTGCGCCGGCCAAAGGCAAGAAAAAAAGCAACGAGGATCCGTTGCTTAATTATCTGGCACGCCCGAATCCCGATTGCGTGCTGATCTTCGATATGCAGAAATTCGGCGCGCGAAATCAATCGCCGTTTCGAGAACTCGCGGATAAAGCCGAGGTCATCGAATTTCCAATCTTCAAAGAGTCGGAAGTCGCGGAATGGCTGCGGGCGCGCGCGACAAAATTCGGACGAAAACTCTCGCAGGACGCAGCCCGTCTGATGGTCGCGCACCTAGGTACTTCCCTTCGAACGCATGCCAATGAGCTCGATAAGCTGGTGACTTTCACTTCGGGCAAAAACGAAATCACAGGGAAAGATGTCGAGCAGGTCGTCGGGGCTTCGCGGGAGCACAATGTCTTCGAACTGACAAAAGCGATCGGCGCCAATAATAAGAATGGGGCTGCAACGATCGCGCTCCGAATGCTCGAAGCCGATGCCGGCCAGCGGCAGTTGCTCTTTGTCATGCTGGCGCGGTTCATCGAGCAGCTTACGATTGCACTCGAAATGGCGATGAAACGATCGACCGAAAAAGAGATTGCCGACGCACTGCAATTGCATGGCGGGGCGGCGTATTACGTCAAGGATACCATCGCGACTGCCCGCCGGTATTCGCGCGCTCGGCTGGACTCCGCGCTCCGCGCGCTCGTCGAGGCCGAAGTTCAGACACGCCGCTCGAATGTCAACGATGCACTACTGATCGAGTCGCTAATTTTGAAATTGCTTCCTGGCTAATCTTATTGTGAGCGATATTCTTATCGCTGGACCGATATTTTTTTCATTCGTTGGCCAAAAGAACTTTCCAGGGCGATCAAATAGGTGCCGCTCGCGGCTTGAGCAGGAATTGTAATCGTGTGACGGCCCGAAGTATTTGGCAGAAAATCCTGGCGATAGATTATCTCGCCGTAGAGATTGAGTACTTCCAGTGAAAGCAGCCCTTCACCCTGAACGTCGTAGATTACCTGCCAAAGCTGTTCCGTAATAGTTGGGTTTGGCGCGACGCTAATCAGATCGAATTTTAGCGAATCATTGTGCATAAGCTGCCAAATTAAATCATCGCCACAGGCAAAAAGTAATTGGAAGGGTTGCGATGGAATGCTGCAAAGCTGAAGCGTCGGTTCGAGATCGGTCGCAAAGGTATCGAGAGCGACCTGCGTCAGAGTATCCCGCGCAATTTTTACGCTGTCGAGAACATACACGAGCGGCAATGCAAGATTAGAAGTATCGGCAATTGGTTTAGCCAGCGTTACACGAATGGACACACCGCCGAGCGATTCAATCGATTTTGGCTCGACGGCAAACGAAGAAGCAATCACATTTTCCGAGCAGGTGCCGGTAAAGTCCAACCCATAAGTCGTGAGAAGGTCCGTATTGAATTGAAGATGGAACGCATAACTACGGATCGAGAAGGAATCGGTCGTGGGATAGAGCATCACCGGGAGGCGGAGCGTTTCGCCGGCATAATGATTCGAAAGCGTAGCTATAAATGGCTCAGGCGCTGTGATATTTCTGCCAGTAACGGTTAATATGGTATCTATCGTCTGCGTTGGTGTATGCGCGAAGAGCCGGACCGTAATCGTTCGGCTGCCACTCATACCGGGTACGAATTCAATGACATGCGTATAAGTATTTTGCGGCTCGATAAGCTGCGGCGCGAAATCATTCAGGATGAACTCGTGACGGTCATCACCCAGAATTTCTTCGGAATCGATCGTCATGATTTGGCAGCAACCATTCGAAATGGAAAACGAAGCGTTGACAGGCTGGCAGTATTTGGTCTGTAATATAAGTGTGTCCGGAGTAAGTGCAAGTGGTCGCACCGGTATATCATTCGATACGGATAGCCTAATCGTGGTATCGAAGGACCGGCTTAATGTATGGAGGAAAAATTTTAGCGGAAGCGATTTCATCGTGCCGTCCGATGGCGAGAATAGAATATGGACGGCAAGCGAGTCATTATTGCCGATTGGCAATAACGTGGTATCGTAGCTAACCGAAATCTCATTTTCCGGAAGTGCGACAGAGTCGATGTAAAGCGGACTGCACCCTTGGTTAGAAAGCAGGACGGTCCCTTCGGCTGCGACACACGCCGATGCCGCAAGCATAATGCTATCCTGAGAGACCGTGAGCGATTGTGGCAGCGCATTATTGATACCCGTAATGGAAATCACCGTATCGAACGCTCCAGTAATCG
>DASZLH010000269.1:0-4526 GCA_035552495.1 Kapaibacterium sp. (SeqCode)
GCCAGAAGGGCCTGCTCGGAAACATACGAGACAAAATAGCCACCGATAAAATGTCCGCCGTAATTAGCCGAGAGCGATTCATCGAAGTTATTTCGAATACGAAACGATTGCCCGGACCGCCAGAAGGTTTGTTCCTGGTAATAATGCAGGGCGGCAAGAATACCGAAATAGACTCCAAGATAGGTATAAGCCGGAATGGGCTCGATCTTCGTGTAGCGGCGTGGCGGCTCTCCCGTTAAGGTCGCCATTTGATGATCGGCCCAGCGATATTCTGACCAGGGAATGAATTCCAAAGTGTCCGCGTACGCACGCGATCGTATTATGGAATCGTTCGATACGGATACGTGCGGTATTCCAATTTTTTCCATGGAGGATAATGGCGCAGATCGAGCAACGCCTGAAAAAAACTCGCATAGCAGGAATACGGCCGGCCCTGCCAGTCGTAACCTATTTGCGAGGAAATTGAGGAGCGGCATATCGAAAAGTTTATTCCATTTTTGTGTGAAGATCAGCCTTATCGAGCCGGAATAATTTGAACATTACGGGCAATAGAATTAGATTGATCAGTGCCGCGAGAAACATTCCGCTAACAATTACGACGGCGAGTGGTTTTTGCGTTTCGGAGCCGATGCCCGTCGAAAGCGCTGCCGGAATGAGCCCGATCATTGCAAGCACTGCGACCATAATGATGGACCGCACGCGCTGGCTTCCGGCGTACATTAGAAGTTTATCGACCCCGTTCAAAGGGTCTTCTGAATTGGAAAATTCCGGCTGGTGCCGTTTTACGTAGGTCAAAAATACGACCCCATTTTGAATGCTTACTCCGAAGAGCGCAATGAATCCGATCCCGGCGCTTACGGAAAAATGGAGGCCCGCGATGAGCAATCCAAGGATACCGCCGATCGTGACGAACGGAACATTCGAAAGCGTAAGCAGCGCGTAACCCCACGAGTCGAATGTGGTATAGAGCAAAATGAGGATCAGCAGAAGGCTAAGTGGAACGACGATTGCGAGACGCTTCATTGCACGCTGCTGGCTTTCGAACTCTCCGCCCCAGACGGCATAGCATCCCGGCGGCAGCTTGACTTGCTTGGTCACGCTCGCCTGCGCTTCGGCGACGGCCCCGCCCATGTCGCGGTTTCGAACGCTGAACTTGATGGCGATATACCGGCTGTTCGACTCGCGATAAATAAATGCCGCGCCCGGCTGCATCGTAATAGTTGATACGGAAGAAAGCGGGATCTTCGCCCCCGAGGAAGTAGAGACCTGCAACGCTCGTATTTTATCCGCCGAATTTCGGAATTCCTCCGGAAGCCGGACCACCACATCGAAGTGTTTTTCTCCTTCATAAAATTGCGTGGCTACCCGCCCTCCGATCGAGGCTTCGATAAGCTCCTGCACGTCACTCACGTTCACACCATATTGTGCCGCGCGCATCCGATCGATTTCGACTTGCAGCACCGGTTGCCCGATTTCGCTAAAGACTCCAACATCCGTAATGCCGCGTGTATGTTCGAGCACGTTGCGAATCTCCGATGCTTTTTCTTCGAGTACATTCAGGTCCTCGCCAAAAATTTTGACGGCAAGTTCGCCTTTAACGCCGGTGACGGCTTCCTCCACGTTATCGGAGATCGGTTGCGAGAAGTTAAAGTCGATGCCGGGATAAGGCGCGAATGCCGCGTTCATATCGGCGATAAGCGTTTCTTTATTGGGGTGGGACGATTGCCCCTCCGTTTTCCATTCCGATACGGGTTTCAAATCGACGAAAAACTCGGCGTTGAAAAAGCCGGTCGCATCGGTGCCATCGTCCGGACGGCCAAGCTGGGACACGACATTTTTTACCTCATCGAATTTCATAATGGTCGCTCGAATATGCTCGGTAGTCGAATCAGCTTCGGTCGGGCTGATGCTCATGGGCATCGTCGCGCGGACCCACAGCGCGCCTTCATTCAAATGCGGCAAGAATTCCGTCCCGAGAAATTGGCTGAGATAAAAAGTGAGAACGAGGACCGCAACGGAAACACCCAATATCCATCTCGCATTACGAAGCGAATAGGCGAGCAATCGCTCGTAATGCTTGTGAAGAAATTCGACGACCGGGCTTTTCTCCGTTAGCTTACCCATGAGCAAATCGTGCGATAGCACCGGAACGAGCGTGAGGCTAAGCAGCATCGCACCGAGCAGCGCAAAGCCGAGCGTATAAGCCAGTGGCGAAAACATACGACCTTCGATCTGCTGGAAGGAAAAGATCGGCAGCATCGCTGCGATAATAATCACGATTGAAAAAAAGACGGGTTTGGCGACTTCGATGGCCGTGCTGTGAATCAGCTCTTCGCGCGCCAAGCCTTCGCGCACATGTTCGAATGCCAGCTTTGCAAAAATGGCTTCGACCATAATCACGGCGCCATCGATAATGACGCCGAAATCGATCGCGCCGAGCGAAAGCAAATTCGCCGACATACCTTTCATATTCATCAGGACGAACGCGAAGAGCAGCGAGAGCGGCACGATAAGCGCAGCAATAAAGGCGCTTCGAATATTGCCGAGAAAAACAAATAAGATCACGATAACGAGCAGCATCCCGACGATTAGGTTGTGCAGGACCGTATGCGTTGTCACGCCGACGAGTTCGGCTCGATCGTAATAGGGGACGATCGTTACATCTTTTGGGAGTACCGTTGAATTGAGTTGATCGACCTTTTCTTCGACGCGCGCGATGACATCGGAAGCGTTCTCGCCGCGCCGCATTACGACGATTCCTTCAACGGCATCATCGCTCACATTCCGTAGCCCGACTTTTCCGAGGCGCACGGCATGGCCGATCCGGACCGAACCAAGCTGCGCGATTTTTAATGGAGTGCCTCCATTACTCGCAACGACAACATTGCTAATATCATCGAGGCTCGAAAGAAGACCGACTCCGCGAAACACATATCCCTGCGAGCCTTGTTCGATGATGCTGCCACCGGCATTGGCATTATTGGCAGCCAGTGCGTCCGAGACCTGATGAATCGTAATGCCGTAATAGGCAAGCCGGTGCGGGTCCACATCGACTTCGTATTGTTTCGTCGGGCCGCCGAAGCTATTGACATCCGCAACGCCCTGGACCGATTTGAATTGCCGTTCGAGTACCCAGTCCTCGATCGTCTTCAGTTCTTCCGGCGTGCGTGTTTTGCTTTGGAGCGTGTAGCGGTAAATTTCTCCGGTGGGTCCGCTCTCCGGTGATAGCTGAGGACTAATACCATCGGGCAGTGTAACGCCCTGCAATTTTTCGATGATCTTGGTGCGCGCGAAAAAATCATCTGCTTTATCGTCGAACATAAGCGTGACGACGGAAAGCCCGAAGAGTGAGATCGAACGAAGGTGCATGAGGTGGGGCACGCCATTCATTTCGGTTTCGATCGGGATCGTAATGAATTTTTCGAGTTCTTCCGCGCTGCGGCCTGGCCATTGCGTGATGACCTGCACGCTGGTATTTGTCAGGTCGGGATAGGCTTCGATTGGGAGCTGCGTGAACGAATAGACGCCCGCGGCCACGATCAACAGCGCCGCAAAATAGACGACAAGCCGCTCGCGCAGCGAGAGTTCGATAAGCTTTTTTAACATCTCGGTACAATAACGAGGAACGTGTAAGCGTAATGCTAATGCGTAATGCGTATAGAGCGCCCGAGCAATTGCATGAGTACCTTACACTCGTTACGCATTACCCGTTATGCGTTATGGTTTTACTTTTGATCGCTGGCTAATTCGTCGTTGAGGTACAGCGCTTTATCGGCGACGATGGTATCGCCTGCGCCGAGGCCGTTCGTAACTTGAATGCGAGAAGACTCGGACTTTCCTACTTCGATCTCGACCTTCTGGTACTTGCATTCGCCACGTTTTGCGAATGCATAATATTTTCCGTCGGCATCGAGGAATGCAGCCGTGGAGGGTATATACAGTCCGCTGCCCGCCGAGTGATACACCGTGGCGGAGACGAACATCGAAGGCCGCAGCATACCGTTGGTATTCGGGAGTGTGCAGCGTACTTTTGTCGTAAAAGTAGTTGGATCGACGACGGCATTTATATATTGAATCGTCGTCGTAAATGGACGATCTTCGAGACCGGCGGCACGAATCACGACGGTATCGACAACGGAGAGCGAACGCAGTTCATCGGCATACGCATCGAGCGTGATCCATAAGCTATTGGTCGTGCCGATGGTAAAGCCGGGTGTCGAGCCATCGCTGCGGACTTGCGCGCCCGGCTGTGCGAAACTTTCGAGCACGATACCAGCAATCGGAGCCGTGATTTCATAGAGCGGCGAAGTTGTTTTCTCATTCGCGCCGAAGATTTTCAGTGTATGCAAGCTGCGGTCGTAATCGGCCTGCGCTTGCGCGGCATCACTCTCGGCTTGCTGAAGGTCGCGCTCGGCGACGAGTTTCGATGCAAATAACTGCCGTTGTTGTTCGAGCGATCGTTGCAGATTGCGGAGCGCCGCGGAAGCTTTTTGGTAGTCCGAGATCGCGCTTGCGATATCGCTGCT
>DASZLH010000270.1:0-9247 GCA_035552495.1 Kapaibacterium sp. (SeqCode)
GAGCAGTCGAAATGCTATGTTCGCCGCCTAAGGTCACGATAAATTTACCGGCATTCAGTTGGTCGGTTACCGCTTGTTGCAATTGATTCAGCATGGCCTTGCCCGTCTTATTTCCAAAATGTATGGAGGGCAGGGTTGCAATTCCGATTTCGAAACACAGCTCTCGAAAAAACTCATCGTCGAGAAATTCGACATATTGCGATGCCGATATAATCGCTTCGGGTGCTTTAGCAGTGCCACCGCCATAGCTTACCGTCTTTTCATACGGGGCCGAAAGAATAACTACTTTGCTCGTCTCGTAGCTGCTAAATTGTTTTTCGAGTCCGAGAAAATTCTTTGCTGTCGGAAGCGACCGAATGATTGTTTTTGCTTTGGCCATCTAATGTTTAAGAATATTTATTTACTACTTCGCTGCCCGATAATGGAGTCATGCCGCCAATGCCGGTCGTCGGTTTTCGGATAATCGGTTGTGTAATGGAGGCCTCGGCTCTCTTTTCGACGCATTGCAGAGGTGACGATGAGCAGGGCGGTCTCGGCGATGTTTCGCAGTTCGAGAAGCGGGACGGTTACTTTTGTCCGGCGGTAATAATCTTCGATCTCATTACGAATAAGTTTGATGCGTCGGGATGCGCGTTCGAGACGATAATTGCTTCGAACGATACCGGCATAGTCCCACATGAGTTGCTGCACTTCACGCCGATCGTGCGAAATATAGACCCATTCTTCGGCGTTTTCGGTACCCGATTCATCCCAGGGCATCAGCGTTATTTTTTCATCGCGAATGTCCGCTTGCCGGATTCGCTTAAGAAGATGTTTCGCGGCCCTTCGGGAAAAGACCAACGCTTCGAGCAGCGAATTGCTCGCAAGTCGGTTCGCGCCGTGAACGCCCGTCATCGAAACTTCGCCGGAGGCATAAAGTCGGTCGATGTTTGTGGTGCCATCGAGTGTCGTCACAACCCCGCCGCAGCTATAGTGTGCGGCGGGTACGACTGGGATCGGCTCCTTCGTAATATCGAGACCGATCTCTTTGCAGCGATTATAAATGTTCGGAAACTCGTGGCGAATTCGTTTGGCGGAAATATGCGAGACATTCAGATAAACATAATTTTCGCCATGTTTTTTCAACTCGGCGTCGATCGCGCGGGCGACAATATCTCTTGGAGCAAGTTCCATACGAGCGGAGTCGTAATGGGTCATGAACCGCTCGCCAGCCTGATTAAGCAGAATGCCGCCAATTCCTCGGACGGCTTCACTGATAAGAAACGAATTTGCTTCTGGAGCATAGAGCGTCGTAGGGTGGAATTGAATGAACTCCATGTTGCCGATCAGTCCTCCGGCCCGATACGCCATTGCTACTCCATCGGCAGTCGCGATAAGGGGATTTGTCGTATGCAAATAGACCTGGCCAGCGCCCCCGGTCGCAAGCATTACTGCTTTTTTGGCACGGACGATCTCGACCGTTCCGGTCTTTTCATCCAGAACGTACGCACCGTAGCAGGTGATATGCTTCGGGTTTCGACGCTTACCGGTGCGCTGATGATCGGTCAGCAGTTCCACGGCGAAGTGATCTTCGAGGACCGTAATATTTTTTTGCCGATAAATTGCCGCGAGCAGCGCACGTTCGAGTTCGCGGCCGGTCAAATCTTTTGCGTGAACGATGCGGTTCGCGGAGTGGCCGCCTTCCCGTCCCAGATCCAGCTTGCCCGTAGGCGTGCGCGTAAATTTTGCGCCTAATTGTATGAGTTCTCGCACGCGCTCCGGCCCTTCTTCGACGAGCACGCGTACAGCGTCTTCGTGGCAAAGCCCGGCCCCGGCGATCAGCGTATCGCGAATATGCGCTTCGAGTGAATCATGCTCTGCCACAACGCTCGCAATGCCGCCTTGTGCATAGTTCGTATTCGATTCGGAGCGGCTTTTTTTTGTGATAATAAGAACTCTCAGCTTGGATTGCTGCGCTACCTCGAGCGCAAAAAACAATCCGGCGGAGCCGGAGCCAAGTATTAATACGTCAGTTTCCGTGTGCGTAATTATTTAAAATGCGAAATTACCAGAATGTTCGGAGCCACCAACAAAAAACCCTTCCAAAAAATGGAAGGGTTTTGCAACTGATAGTATATTTTTTAGAAATACACGTCGAAGTGGACCGAGCCATTCGTCATGAGACGGATATTGCTCGTCGAAGTCTTGGATGTCCCGTTTGGAAGCGTGCCACCTCTGCTGACAAATGCCAGCCCCATTTCAGCACCCACTGCCATTCCGTGCGTGAAAAACCAATCGAAGCCAGCGAACGGAGTGACACCAAAAGTCGTCGACTTATCCGTTTCAATTTTGCTGGCTCCGGCCTCTCCAACGTCGATATCCTGCGATGTGGACGTGAAACCAATTTGAAGTCCAACATACGGAGAAGTACTCCAGAGCGGACGGAAGTGCCATTCACCGCCGACTCCGATTCCGAACGTGGTCGTGCTAAGTGTTTTGGTGGGATCTACGAGAGAATCCACATTTTGTGCGCTGCTTAGCCCGAGTAGGACACGGAGTGCAATATCGTTAGCGACATACCACTTCGCACCGATACCGCTGGTCGCTCCGTCGATCGAGGGAGATCCGATACCGAAGGTACCGAGCCCCTTAATGGTAAAGAGAAAAGCGGCTGAGCCCGATGCTGTGATGGGTCGAATGACGTCGTGCTCCGTTGTGGTTTCCTGAGCGCGGGTAACGCCGGCAAGTCCGGCCAAAACCATGAGTGAAACGGCGAGCTTAGAAACAAATCGAGTCATAAAGATACCTCCAAAGATGATGATGTGTGCATAATATTTCCGAAGTGCGGGCAGGAGAGCCTTGGCGACAAAACCTGCTCACTGATAATTCGGAACGGGGGCCGATGAGAACTCCCAACAGCCGAACGAAGCCGGGAAAACCTCAGCAATTCGTAAAGATTATGAATGGCAGAGCTTTCACCGATTTCTATATACAAATATAGCACATTCCGAAGGAAATTATTCTCTAATATTACCAAAATGTTTCCACAATATTATGAAATAACATGCCCGAAGAAAGCTATGCGGCAATAGATTCTTCTGAGTGCAGGGGCAATTCCGGCAGATTCCTGGTAACCAATGTATCCAAAACCGAGAGCAACATTTTGCATCGAGTCACAAATTGCTCTTCGGTCGAATCGTTAATAAGTGTAAAATCCGGCTCATCGATGAGGGGGTCCGCGTTCTGTTGAGCAAGGCGAGATCGAGCATCCTCTTCGGAAAATCGGCCCTGTAATTTTAATCGATCGAGAAGAACTTCGTCTGGAGCATCGATGAGTATAATATAGTCAAACGTCTTCGAGAAACTACTGTTCAGGATGAGAGCGGATTCGACTGCGACTGCCTTTTGTGGCGTTGAATTATGAAAGACAAATTCGATCTGTTTTAGCACGGCGGGATGGACAACGCCTTCGATTTTTTTACGTAACGAGGAATCGTGGAAAATCTTAGACGCGATATACGTCCGATCGAGTTGGCCGTCCTGGTACGCCTGGTCACCCAGAGCAGCAATAATTTTTTCTCGGATTTTGGGATCGCTCTCCATTAGCCCACGGGCGAGCACATCGGAATTAAGGACCGTCATTCCGCGCTCCTCCATGAGGCGAAGCAGCGTCGATTTCCCGCTGCCGATCTTTCCCGTTACACCGATACGAACTGCTCTGGAAGCCACTTGCTTTTATTTAGAATTACGAATGAATGCATACAATATACATCATTCTCAATTCCTAAGTTTTAATTCTTCATTATTTTTCCGCTCTCAAAAAGGCAAGACACTGTGCGTAGTGTCCTGTATTGCTTTCCACGAGCGGGCGAAGGTGTGCGATTGCCCGTTCCTGCTCTTCTTCCGTTAGTGCAGCTTCGAATTTTTCTCGCAAGGACGATGCGAGCGGATTGGGAGATGAATTGTAGAATGCTTCCCAATTTCCCGAGTAGAGTCCAGCCTTTCCAACCGTAACATTCAAGTCCAATTCGATATGGCTAAAACCCGATTGCTGCAGCATCTTTATCAAGTCGCGTTCATCGAAATCGCCCATTGTGCTCTGCGTATTATGTTCTGCTTTATTGTGCTCGGCGACTTTGTCCATCACATCTTTTATCGGACGAATATCGTAACCATGATAGTAGTCTCTGCCCACGAATTCCCAACCAAGTTTTGCGATCGGTTCGAAGATCGAGAGATGGCCGCCAGGCTTCAGCACGCGAAAGAACTCATCGAAAGCTCGCTGCTTATCGGCCACATAAATAATAACGGAGCGCGTAGTTACTGCATCGACCGATTCCGAATTAATCGCCGAAAGGTCGGTTGCGTTCGCGATAATAAATTGACACCGATCGAGCAAGCCAGCTTCGGCCGCACAGGATTTGCAGGTATCGAGAAGCTGCTGGGAAATATCGCTAAAAATTACCGAGCCGTCCGCGCCGACTTTTTCGATCGCTCCGAAGCCAATGAGTCCGTCGCCCGTGCCAACATCGAGCAGGATATCTCCGGCTTTAAGTTTTGCGTTCGCGATCACTTTATCGCGAACAGGTTTCATCCTTTCGATAACTGTGTGCTGAAGCCTCTCATCGCCGCCATGCCTGCGCTTCAGCAGCCAGGAGGCCCAGGGATCGTTGCTGTTAGCTTCGACCGTGTGTTCAGACATAACATTTCACACAATAACATGGAGCATGAGCGATCCCATACTCCCATACCCATTTTTCACGACAGCAGATACTATCGTCTTACAATATATACTGACTCAAATCCCGGTTGCGAATCACTTTTTCCAGACGTCCCTCGACGAATTTCGCATTGATCTTCATTTTCTTTTCCTTCACGACATCCGGAACATCGAAGAGTACCTGTTCGAGCAGCGTTGTGAGGATGGTGTGCAACCGACGTGCGCCGATGTTCTCGATCGCTTCGTTAACTTCAAACGCAATACGCGCGATCGCCTGGATCGCATCGGCGCTGAACTCTACTTCAACACCCTCGGTCGCAAGCAATGCGGTGTATTGCTTGAGCAGTGCATTTTCGGGGATGGTCAGGATATTAACAAAATCTTCCTGGGTCAGGCTATCGAGTTCGACGCGAATCGGGAAGCGTCCTTGCAATTCGGGAATAAGATCGCTCGGTTTCGAAACGTGAAACGCGCCGGACGCGATAAAAAGAATATGATCGGTTCGAACGATGCCGTACCGCGTGCTGACATTCGATCCTTCGACGATCGGCAGCAGATCGCGCTGGACGCCTTCGCGAGAAACGTCCGGTCCGCCGCCGCCCTCGCGACGATTGCCGCCAGCGACTTTATCTATCTCGTCTAAAAAGATAATGCCGGAGCTTTCGACGCGCTCGATCGCCTCGCGGACCACGGCGTCCATATCGACAAGCTTTGCGGCCTCCTCCTGTTCGAATACAGTTCGCGCTTCTTTGATCGTTATACGGCGGCGTTTATTCTTTTTCGGGAGCATCCCGCCGAGAATGTCTTGAATGTTTTGCCCGATCTCGTCCATGCCAGGCCCGATCGGTCCCATGATCTGCATGGATGCGATCGGCGGCGCCTGCTGGATATCCACTTCGATCTCTTTGTCCTCGATTTCTTTTTTGTGCAGCTTGTCACGGAATTTACTGCGCGTCTTCTCATTGAGTTCAGCCTCTTCATGAGCCTGTGTAGCGGTGCGTTTCGGCTGCTGCGGAAGGCCCGTGATCGTCGAGCTGACCGGCACTCCGGGAAACATCATTGGCGTCGGTGCATGCTGCATTGGTGGTGCAGGGGGCACGAGAATATCGAGAATGCGCTCTTCGGCGTTCACGCGTGCTTTCGGCTCGACATTTTTCATCTGCTCGGATTTCACCATCGTAATCGAAAGCTCCGTCAAATCGCGGATCATCGACTCCACATCGCGACCGACATAGCCGACTTCCGTATATTTCGTCGCCTCGACTTTGATAAACGGCGCGCCGGCAAGCTTTGCCAACCGACGGGCAATTTCCGTTTTGCCGACGCCTGTTGGGCCGATCAAAATGATATTATTCGGCATGATCTCCTCGCGGAGTATCTCCGGTACCTGCTGACGGCGCCAGCGGTTGCGAAGCGCGATTGCGACCGATCGCTTTGCGTTCGACTGGCCGATAATAAATTTGTCGAGCTCCTGCACGATCTCGTGTGGCGTATACGAATGGACGCCCGTCTTCTCGATCTGCTCCTGACCGTTGGTCGGCTCCGGAGCGGTAGTGATAATTTCTTTTTTCTTAGCCATTAAACCTGGATTACACTGATTTTGCTGATTCCGCTGATGGACTGTCAATAATTGATTTCGTTGGTCTGGGCGGTGCTTTTGAATTGATCAGTCGCTTACATTCGAGGCTCTTCGCACCAAAGTTTATTAGAAGCCCAACGCGAAGGTCATAAGCCTCGAGATAATTCTTCGCTTGTGCAAGATGTACATTTTCAAGTTTCGTTAAAGCTTTCAGCTCGACCGAAACTCTTTTCTCGATAAGAAAATCTACTTTGCGAGAACCGATTGTTTCTCCATCGTAAAAGATTGGCATTTCAAATTCTCTGGAAAAAACGATGTCCGATTTTGCCAGCTCTTTTGCAAGAGCGCGTTGATAAATTAATTCCGGGAATCCACAGCCAAGTGTAGTATGAACCCGCATCGAACATCCGATGATTTTACTTGTCAATTCGCTGTCTTCATATTCGGTTTTGATTGGATTCATGACTTGCTGCTAAAACTTCTTAGAAGCTGAACACATGCGGTAAAGGAATTGACAGTCCATCAGTGGAATCAGCAAAATCAGCGTAATCCAGGTTTTAGTCGAGACTCTCGATACTTAAATGTAAATTGCTGTAAATACAAATCTCACCCGAAATTTTCAGCGATTCCTCGACGACATCCCTCGGCGCCATAGTGGGATTTGCGTGAAGGTACGCACGCGCAGCGGCGAGCGCATAGGGTCCGCCGGAGCCGATAGCGACGATCCCGTTCTCTGGTTCGATCACATCTCCGGTGCCCGAAAGCAGGTAGGAATGTTCTCGGCTTACGACAGCAAGCATGGCTTCGAGCCTTCGAAGATATTTATCGCTGCGCCAATCTTTGCCAAGCTCGACAACAGCCCTCGGCACATTGCCACGAAATTCTTCGAGCTTGTTGCTGAATCGATCGTAGAGGGTGAGCGCGTCGCTCGTCGAGCCAGCGAAGCCTGCAATGACTTGTCCATTATAGAGCACGCGAAGCTTTTTCGCGTTCGCTTTCATGACGGTATTGCCCAGCGTCACCTGACCATCGGAGCCAAGCGCAGCTTTGCCGTCTTTCACGATGCCGAGAACGGTAGTAGATCTAATTTTCATATCTTAAAATTTTAACGATAGTATAGACGACTAAGAGAAGAATAAATTATTTCCGATTATAATTACTCACCATACAACGCTTCTTCGAGCGGTTCATGCGTCGTGGCCCAGGTCATAAGCAATGCGGCGAACGCGGCGATCGTCCGTTTCTCTTCGTCTTGACGTATGACGAGGCCATACGTTTCAGCGACGAACCGCATATTGCTCAGGACGCGGCGAAGTTTCGCTTCCGTCGTTTGGCCGTGCCAATACTGGATGGTTTCGAGCAGCATTTTTCTGTGCCGCCTGAGGAATTCGGCCATCGAGATCGTTTCGCTGCCGCCGCTTCGAGTGGAACCCGGACGCGCAATGTTTACGAGATCGCTAACGTATTCATCGAAATGTTTGATAAAAGAGCTGTTGCCCGGCCTGCGTAGAAACTGTGCGCGTTTGAGCGAAAAATTGGCTTTCGTCTGAACTCGGAAGCGCGGCTTTAGAACATACAGATCGTAGAACTGTTGCAGTTTTCCGTCACGGTCGTATTCGTTATAGACCCACCGCCGTTTCAGTTCGCTCCACGCAGGGATTCGGACGACCGGGTCTTTTTCGCTGTCGATGACGACGAAACGCTGGCTGCGGCTATCATGCCCGACGATCGTGACCCAATGTCCCCATTGATTGATGCAGATCAGACACGGCTTGCCTTTGGCGAGTGCGGCGTTCAGCGCGCGGTACGCCGTATCCTCGTCATGCTTGCGGAGTTCGATGAGTTCACATTCCGAATGGGTCGCAGCGCGAGTGAGCATTCGCTCGTCAGTGCCGTCTTTCGTGGTACGCGCGACTTTAGTAAGCGCGTCCTCATCGACGAACCGGCCGACAATAGCGAGCGCGTGCTTGAGCGCAAACGGCCCGCACTGCCACTTATTCGATTGAGGATAAAAACCCACGTACTTTGCCCCTTATTGAATGCCCTTTAATAGGCAACCGCCTTCAACAATCCATACGCCGGGGCTATTCCCCGTCGGACTGAAATTGAGCTTTTATCTTTCCAAGCACGAAGCCCGGATCGCCAATGTTCTCATTCCGTGCGATCTATGCTAATTTCGCTGCTTGGCTTGCTTCTCCTGCTGCGCTGGCTGTTCCCGGTGTGGGAAATCTCGGTGGCTGGAAAATTGAGCTATTCGCTGGGCATTCATCCGATCTGGGAGCCTCCCTCGGCAGGCGGGCCGGTAACACTCGATTGGTCCCAAATGGGATTCCATACAGCGATTATTTTTGGACTGATGATCGCTATTTCGTTCCTCCGTCGAACGAGATCGTAACGAAGGATTGTAGCGGTGGCTGGAAGGCAAGCAAAAATCGTGAATTAATCTCAATCGCTGAGCCGTTCCTACTTATGGTATTTTTAATATTGGGTTAACATTCACAGAACACGAAAGGAGAATAGCCATGAGCACAAGCACCAATGGTGCGTCGATCCGCAACATCGCGATCGTCGGACATGCTGGCGCAGGCAAGACTACGCTGGCCGAGGGCATTGCTTTCGCCGCGGGCGCGATTAACCGCCGCGGCACCATACAGGAGGGGAGCACGCTCTCCGATTATCATCCTGACGAGACCGCCCGAAAGCATTCGATCAATACGTCCCTTATCTCACTGAATTCCGGAGGAATAAAAATAAACATACTCGACGCGCCCGGTTATTCCGATTTTACGGGTGAAGTCCGCTCGGCGCTTCATGTAGCCGATACGGCGATGATCGTCGTCGATGCGCAGCACGGCGTCGAAGCCGGCACTATGCAGGCATGGGAGTTTTGCGAGTACGATCAGAACTCGATCATCTTCCTCATTAGCAAGCTCGATCATGTCGAATCGAATTATGACCGGACATTGGAA
>DASZLH010000271.1:0-4214 GCA_035552495.1 Kapaibacterium sp. (SeqCode)
CGCCGAAAAGTTAATCTTAAGCTTGAGTCCGCCAAAAACATCCACAGGATATACGATCAGTGTGACCGGCATCGCGTCGGATTCCACCATTACTATCCCGGCAAATGGCAGTGCTCCGCTAACACTGACCGCAAACGCGTCCGGTAAAGCTACTGCATCGGATGTGTATGGATTTTCACTGCATACTAGTGACAGCATTGGTGTCGGAGGCCATATTGATCTCGTCATAGGAAAAGACATAAAGGTCGCTGTCGTGGACGCCGGGGCTGACGCTTATACTCAGACCTACACGTCGCCAGCCAATATCATGTCCGCTCTTTCTGCTGCTTCCATACCTGCTGTCGAATTCGTTGAAGATGGCTCAACCGATAATTTTTCAGCCGATTTCGATAATTGGTCGAATTTCAGCACCATTTTTTATGATGCTGGATATTTTACAGGACTCTATACAAACACCGGCGATACAGGTCGTCTTACGAATTACCTTGCTAATGGTGGGCATTTTGTAATGCTTTCCGCGCAAATGGCGGATATTTACGAGTCTGCTGGGCTTCAGGATTATGTTACAAATACCTTCCATCTCACGCCTACCGGATCACTCCAGCAAACTTGGAATACTCTCAATGGTGTAACCAATGATCCGATCGGTAATGGAATCAATAATGCGGTAGTACAGAATGCTTTATTTACTGAAGGTCTCGTGCCATTCGATAATACGGCAACTTCTGTATTCTATAATGAAAATGGCGATACGGTAGGAGTCCGAGCAGAACAGCCAAATGGCGCCAAGACGCTTTATCTTAGTTTCGAGCTAGGAAATATTGCACCTACCGCTACACTACGGACTGTGGTTAACAATATCCTCGCATGGCTCAATGGGACAGCTTCAGTCACTCAGACAGAGTCTAGTTCGAATGCTGCGCTTGATGCAAATTACCCGAATCCACTTACTTCGACAACATCGATTGGTTATACTATTCCCGATAGGCGCTATGTCACGCTGATCGTGCGTGATATGCTGGGGCGAGAGGTTACAACGCTTGTAAGCAAAGACCAAGGGGCCGGACATTACTCCGTGCCGTTCGATGCCTCGCATCTTCCTGCTGGGACTTACATCTACACACTTACCGCTGGTGGTAACAAGCTTGAGGGTAAAATGACGGTTAACCGATAATTTTTCGGACCTTTTGTATATTAAAAGCCCTGCTGTTAAAGCAGGGCTTTTAATTTTCTGGCACTAATTTTTATCCCACCAACCCGCGGATTTTTCCGAAGGCGAAGAGGCCACCTAAGATTTCCTTTACATTATGGTAGCCCATGGAACGTAGAAGCCTGGCGCCGTGATGCGATCGAATACCGAGATCATCATAGAGCACGACCGGCTCGCTTTTATTCGGGTATTTTCTCTTCATTTCTTTGCCGAGATTAGAAAGCGGTATCAGTTCGGCGCCTTTAACGTGGCCTCTGGCAAACTCCTCCGCTTCACGAACATCGATCACTTTCGGCGGCTTGGTCGAGAGCATCGATTTTCTCAGTTCTTCTATCGTTACCTGTGACAACATTTTTCGCTCCTACATTCCATTTCTATTTCTTTCCCTATTTCATTTTTGAGAGTCATGAAAGTTTTTTCCTACGCGAAGGTTTCTGCCTTTGTTTCTTAAAAATGCATAAATTACGCGCAGGCGATCAAGAAGCTAGCATGTATGGCACAAAGTCTGAGCCAAGAGATGGGCGCGAATGTGATTACTCTGTCATGGCAGCGTAATCGATACGCTATTCGATGGGTAAACTCCCAGAAACGGATAGACCGGCTTTAAACTGCCAGGATAGGAATAGCTGCGCGGATTTTTATACGGCGAAACATACGCTCGGAGATAGATTTTTGTCCCGGTCGTATATTCTGTACCGGTATAGAGTTTCGAATTCTGATATAGATCGTTCGTGATAAAAAACTCGGTGATTGAGCTGCTCGAATCGGTCCCGACGGTAATGTCGCTGTAGGTAAAATCGAATGTATTGGGGTCGAGCGGATTAATGGTATCGGCGGTCGAAACATAAAAAATAACCTCACCTATCGCCGGTCTTCCCGGGACCATCGAGCGGACTATAACCGGCAGAGAGAATCCATTATGATGGACCAAAGTATCGATTTCAATCCTTCCTTTATCCAACGTATCGGTCATAGAGACTCCCGTAGAATCGGTAAAAACACTATCTCGAAATCCAACCAGCACAGAATCGATCTCCGTGTCCGATACTTCAGAAAAATCACCAAGCGTTGCGGCAAGCCAGGAGTTTGGATAGAGAAGTCCCATGTGCTGACTCGTATCCGGCACATGTATGAAAAGCTGAGATGCAGCGTAGCCAGGATTGCTTAATGTCACACCGTCAATAGCATTGCCCGAAACATCATAGAAAGTAAAATTTCCATTCGCATCGGTCGTCGTAGTCGAATCGCTATTATTTAAGCGGACGGTTGCATTCGCAGCATTATAGGCAATGACACTGCTGTACGTAGATTGAATAGTATCGACTAATTGTACCTTCCCACTCATCGAGAACTGTTGGGGAGCCGTAGAACTTGACTTACAACCACAAACGACCGAAATAGTGATTGCAAGAACGATGGACAGACCTGATGCTTTCATATATTTTAACAACGCGAGCGAGGCAACAGGAGTTACAATACATTCATAGCGGCGCAGCAAAAATTTGCGCAATGGCTTCCGGCGCGACGAGCAGTTTTTCTCCTTCGCGCTCGATGAGAAACGGTCCGCCAAAAGGCTCCCTTCCAAGTAGCTCGATCTTAGTGCCAGGCATGAGAGCGAGTTTTGCTGCATAACGCAGCAATTCCGGATCGACATCGCGAAGCCGAGTAATGATAAGTTGTGTATGCGGCTCGAATGACGAGACCAATCCTTCCTCGATGATTGGCATAACGCCTTCGGGCGTTGGAATGGGATCACCGTGCGGATCGAATTGTGGATGTCCTAGTCGCTCGGCAATACGGCGCTCAAAGAGCGGACTGATGTGGTGCTCTAACCGCTCGGCTTCATCGTGGACTTCATCCCAGGAATATCCAAGTTCTCGCACAAGATAAAGCTCGATGAGGCGATGCCGGCGAATCGTGGTGAGAGCAGTCGTCTTGCCAAATGGGGTAAGATGAATTCCGCTACGAGGACTTAATCGGACAAGTTTCAGTGTCTGCAATTTACGCAGCATCTTACTGACCGCTGGCGGACTTACGCCGACGCGCTGCGCAATATCCTGCGAAGAGACTTCGCCTTGCTCCTCGGCTTTGTAGATTGCTTTGATGTAATCTTCGATGGAAGGGGAGTTCATGTTCGTTTGGAATCGAGGTCGCCAAGGTTCGGAATAATATTAGTCTCGCAAGGTCATTCCCACCCATAGCTGCGATTGATCGGAGGGCTGCGTTATTCCGATATATATTCCGCCATCGAACCGCAGGTTATCGCTCATCCGATAGGTAAACCAGGTATCGGCTGTTTCCGTCCACGTGCCGTAGGCCCGCCCTTGAATCTCGCAATAAAATTCGCCACTATAGAAAAGATTACCGACAAGTTGGTGCCCTATACTAATCGAGTTCGCTATCGAGGAGGACAGGTTCCTGGAGGCATCGGTCGATTGCCACACGATTGAACTTTGGAGCCCTACGTCCCAACCGGGAACGTCAAAAGCATAGGGAATGCCAAGACCGGCCGCGGCATCGCTGTTCTCATTTATCGGCACGGTAACGAACGGGATCAGCGCAAGCGCAAAGAACCCGCCATCGTTACCGAGCAAATTTATTTTAGCTCTTGGGGTGATTCCGCTGAACCCGCTCGTCTCGTTCACTCTGTTTCCGCCATTCCAAGAACGCATAATTTGCCACGGAGTCAGCACAAGCTGAACATCGATAGTATTCAGCAAGCCGAGTTTGATGTTCATGGGCGCAAAATGATAGGTCTCGAATTTTCCGTGGCTGGCATTGGATGCGTCATAGACCCAATTGGCAAAATCCATTTCCACTTGGGCGTGCCCCGCATCGACTGTGAACGGGCCATCGGTCTTATCGGGGCGGTCGGCATTGAGCTCTCGCATGAATGTTCGCGGAGTTGGATCGAAGAGCGTATATTGGTTTTTATCGGAACCCAATGATTGCGCGCTGGCCTCGAACGGTCCCAGGAATACTGCGAACTGGATCAGTGGCAGAA
>DASZLH010000272.1:0-7439 GCA_035552495.1 Kapaibacterium sp. (SeqCode)
CGCGGCAAATCGCTAACAGCGAATCTATTCCTTGAACGTTTCCAGGCCATCCCGAACGATTGTTCCATGGTGCCAGCTTGCGATCGAATCGGCGAGCATCCCGGAAATCCGATGTGCGCCAATTGGCGTCAAATGATAATTGTCCTGAAATTCATTGCGCTGAAACACTCCCGTGCGGTCGAAATTCCAAAGAGGAATATTGAATTCTCGCGCTAAGGCAAGCACGGAGCGGTAATTCTCGCCGCGGTGCGAATAGGGCTCTTCGGTCGTGGCATCCTGCCGTGCGCGAAGCGGCGCATTATATAATGCGATAGCGATTCCGTTATCCTTGCATATTTGTACAATGCTCCGGAGATCGTCAAAATATTTCTGTTCGAAGCGGTAAATCGAATCGGCCGGTGGAGCATTTTGGCCGAACATCAGCCGGTCGAACAAACCGAGATTCGGCACATCCCGAAACGCATTGTTCGCCGCAAAAAGATATTGATGCAAATGGTCCGGATCGAAGAAGGGGCTGAGCGCCGTGGGACCGTACTGAATAATATTCCACAATGTCTTCGCGCGGAGTTTTATCGCGTCCGTATCTTGCGCAGCGATCGTCGCATGGGCGGTCGATGCGCCGTTTAATTCCTGGATCCCCACGCCGTAGACAACGTACGACGGACGCAGCCCCTGCCGCAGCATAGCGCGAAACATTGGAAGATTTGCCTCGGCACAAAAACCACCCGTACCGGCATTCATCGTTTCAAATGGAATCCCGTACTGTGTAAAAACCGAGTCCATATAAATCTCAGAAACCCCTCGCTCGACAACCGAGCTTCCGAGAAAAAGTACCATTTTTCGATTTTCAGCCGGAAGAATTTCTCCTTCATCGACTGCCATTTGTGCCCGGAGCAATGCGTAAAACGTTCGTTTACTTGCGAGTGGCAAATGAGGAATGGCGAGTACCACCCCGGCAATGATCCCATACGCCACGACCGCTATGGCGCACGCCGATAGCGCCGTGTAGCGAAACTCTTGCCAGTGCTCTTTGATGAACGGCCCCCTCATTTTATACATGGCTCCCTCATCTTAAAATTGGAAATAAACGAATGGCAGGCTGTTGTCCGAACCGGCAATCAGGATCAGTGCGAATAGAGTCCCGAAGGCCAGCGACTGCGTGACGGGCGTCATCCGTCCGATGAGCCGCTCGCCGAAGCCGGTATATTGCAGCAGATCGAACGTGAGTGCCAGTAGTGCAAAAGGAATAACGAATAAACTCGATCCGAGATGAATCCCGGGAGCGAAGGAAAACACGCGCACTAAATATTCCCAGGCGATCGCAAAACTCGGACTCCTAAATAGCACGAGCGAGAATGCAAATAGATTGAACGTCAGGAATATTTTGAATGGTGTCCAGAGCGACCACGGGTTCGTCCCATAACCTTTTGGCATCGTCTTCCCGGTAAGCGCCAGCCATGCCTTGTGAACTGTTAGCGAAATTCCATGCACAGCCCCAAATGCGATGAACGTCCAATTGGCGCCATGCCAGAGTCCGCTCACAAGCATCGTCAAAAGATTGTTCAGATACGTCCGCCCGGCACCCTTACGGTTTCCGCCGAGCGGTATATAGACGTAATCCCGGAGCCAGCTCGAAAGCGAAATATGCCACCGACGCCAAAATTCCGTAATGTTCTGGGATAACAGCGGCGTTGCGAAATTCAGGTGCAGTTCGATCCCGAATAATTTGCTCACTCCGCGTGCAATATCGCTGTATCCCGCAAAGTCCCCATAGATCTGAATCGCACACAGCCACAGTCGAATGACGAGGTCGGCGCTCGTCATGCCAGGAATATTATGGAATGCTTCGTCGACAACTCCGGCGAGAATGTCGGCAATGAGCACTTTCCGCATATATCCGACGAGCATGAGCGCCAGTCCATCGCGGATTTGTTCTTTCGTCACATGGCGCTCGCGGGTAAGCTGCGGCAGCAGTTGGTGCGCCCGCAATATGGGGCCTGCAACAAGATGCGGAAAGTACGAGACAAATAGCGCAAAATCAAAGAAATTTCGGACCGGCTCGAATTTACCCCAGTACACGTCGATTACATACGCCATCGACATAAAAGTATAGAAGCTGATCCCAATGGGCAGCGCCAGTTGGATCGTTACTGGATGGACCTGAAAGCCAATGCGCGTGAGCGCCGAAATAAAGGACGTGACGAAGAAATTACTATACTTGAATATCCCAAGGACGGTCAGATTGCTCAGGAGTGACAACCGGAGCCAGCGCAATTTCAATTTCTGCGTGGAAGCTCTATGAATGGCATGAGAGGCATAATAATCGACAACAATAGTCAGTCCGAGAAGCGCAAGAAATCGCCAGTCCCACCAGGCATAAAATATTAAACTTGCCAATAACAGGAACCGGTTTTGTCCGCGAAACGGCAATAGGTAATATCCGATAAGGACAATCGGAAGAAAGACTGCGAACGAAAGACTATTGAATACCAACTGGCAATTATGAATGATGAATTATGAATGATGATCCACATAATTCATAATTCATCATTCATAATTGCGGGGAGAGAGCGGGAGACGGGATTCGAACCCGCGACATCAACCTTGGCAAGGTTGCACTCTACCAACTGAGTTACTCCCGCGTTTGTACGATTCCCTTCGGTTTCCAGCCTTTTTCGATTAGCCGGTTACCGATGGGGCATTCAGAACAGCGACCCTTCTCGCAGAAGTTTCTGAGAAGAAGCAGCGATCCTTGTTCTGAGCGCACGGAATTAACGTTTTCGGATTCCAGAAGTTCCTGTTCAATTATTTCGAGATATTTCGCGCTCGATTTCGTCCGTGTCTCACCCCACGTTTTTCGAAGCGATTTTTCCTGAGATCGAGTCGCGGAAGATTCGCTCCGAAGCCGGTTGTGCGCGATGCGGGCGGGCAGCACAACATTCAGCCAGATCGCCGATTGCCGCTCCTCGCCCAATAGCGATTGCGGTGCGCTTAGAAGCGCGCCAAAGGATGTCCGCGATTCCCAGAACGGACTCTCCCCAAGATGAACGACCGGCCCATTGTCGAAAAATTCGTTTCGAAAATTCCATTCGGCACGGCCAAAATATTTTTCCGCAAGCGCTGCCGCGAGTGCAAGCCGGCGATACGGGCTGTTCGCCGGTCGAATGCGAAAAAACGCCCAATCGTTTTCTGCGAGTATTTCGGGCAGCGAAAGCGTGACCTGGACCGCATTCCACCGCGCATTAAGCTCGACGAGATATTCATTCGTCTCCGAATCGAACGCGGCGGAGGGCATAACGATCAGACCGGCAACGCCAAAGAATAATGCTTCGAAGGAAAGCCGTCCGTCCTCGAACGATTCGCGCACAAAGCGCAGCCGCTCGATCGGCAGGATTGCAGACAATTCTCGAAATGGAATCCGGTTCTGCGAATATCCGAGCGCGTCCATCGTAAGCTGATAGACTCGTTCGAGCAGGCGTGACTCATCGACAAATCCATCGCTCCATATTGTTAGCCGGTCGACGAGTTCGTCTAATCGCGCTTCGCCAAATTTTTCGAGGACCGTGCGCTTGAACCGCATCGGGATAAGCAAGTTGTGCGGGAAGCAGGGCAATTCCGGCGAGCGGTCATACAGCTTGCGAAAAATAGCTTCCCACAAATCGCGGCGATCGAATGCAAGATTATCGCGTAAAATCAATGTCGGAATGCGCGGGCCGGCTTCGTCCTCGTCGGGTTCGAGCACAACATGCAGCACGACGTTCGAATATCGCGCATCGCCATCGTGCTCATGCTGCTCCCAGTGCTTCGGCGTCAGGTGTAATTCCACATCGCCGCCGATGGCCACATCGTCGATAGCAATTTTTGCGCGAAGAAAATCCGGCCCTCCGCGATGTTCGTTCTCGATACCCGCATCGAGGACGCTCACCGACGATCCATCGGCAAGCCGAATCGGATTCGAAAGAAAATTAGAATGGTCTTTCCAAATTTCCCGCAGGAAATTCTCAGGGATGGTCGAACGTATGGAAGATTGGGACAAGGACGAAGTATATTATTTTTCTTTTCAATCCCTTGCGGAGCCGCATCGTTCCAGACCTTCCAAATCAGTTGTGTTCATGAGTGCCATCGCATAATGCTATGACCATTTTGAGAGCCAGTTGTTAACTTTTTTTCGTGCCATTGCAACTCTTTGCAACCATTTTCATCTTTTGAGGAACGTCCAGTCAATTAATTATATGAAACATTATACGTTTGCGCTCGCACTTCTTCTGGCCGCGACGGGCCCGCTGCACGCTCAGCAAAATTCGCTTCCACGTCAAGGCTTGGCTTCCATCGAAACTGTAAGTGGCGCCACATACTATGGCAGCATTGTACGTGAATCGCCGGATACTGTTTTTCTTAAGACCGAGGATAATGCTTCCGTGGAGCTTCTTCGTAACACGATTGCTTCCATCAATTACGAAGCAACGAAACTACCGAATCATTACTGGGCGGTCGGAGGAGTCTTAGGAACTCCCGCGGGAGGAAACTTTGTGGTTGGTAGCTACTGGGAGCATCTGGGAGTTCGCCTAAGCTTCGGGTATTGGGGTGATGCGCTCGCGGGATTCGAACTGTCATTGCCGATCAATCTTTATCGGAGCGAACATACTTCTCATGATATCGCTTTAGTGCTTTTGTACACTCAGATCGGAACAACTGAACAGGATTTTGATTGGAATACCGGATTACCTTATAATTATACATTCGAGCGAACCTTCGCCGGAATTGGCCCCGCCTATCAGGTAAATTTGAGCGGATTTTCTGGGGAATTGGGACTGACATTTGGCTCTGGCGATTTTAGTAACCCAGAGCTAATTTTCCAACTTGGCTATGTCTATGAATTCCGGTGAATCAAATTAGCGAAAGAATAGATCGGCTATCCTTAACAGGCGATATAATTATTTTTGCCTGGCCGGTGTTCAGCCTTCGATGATCGTTACTGTCGATAAAAATTCGGGGTTTTGCTGGGGCGTCGTCCGCGCGGTGAATTTCGCCGAGGCGGAGCTTGCCGAACAGGGCATGCGCGGCGACCGGGCGAGGCTCTATTCGCTCGGCGACATCATTCACAATCCTGTCGAAGTCGATCGGCTGAAAGAAGAAGGCCTGCTGGCTATCTCCTACTCCGATTTCGAACGCATCGCCGAAGAAAATAAAACAGCTGCTATCCCTGCAAAAATTCTCATTCGCGCGCACGGCGAGCCGCCCTCGACCTACGAAAAACTCCGCGAGCTTGGACTCGAAACCATCGATGCGACCTGCCCGGTCGTCAGCAAAGTACAGGAACGGATACGGAAGTTTTACGATAAGGGATACCAGATCGTAATCTTCGGGAAAAAAGATCATGCGGAAGTTATCGGTTTGCGCGGCGTCGTTAACGACGAAGCAATCGTAGTGAAATCGGTCGATGAAGCGCTCGATCAAATCACACTTGAGCGTCCGACAGTCCTCTTTTCCCAGACGACGATGGACCGCCCGACGTTTCGTGAAATCCGTGACCGGCTGAAAGAACGCATCGCCGATCTCGTCGTCGATACGATGGAAGAAACGGCGGTGGAGTTTCAGGCGAAGGACACGATCTGCGGGCAGGTCTCCGGCCGCGAAACGAAGCTCGTCGAGCTTGCACGGTCGCAGGACGTGATGGTCTTCGTCGCCGGACGTAATAGCTCGAACGGTAAAGTGCTCTACCATATTGCCCACGATGCCAACCCGCATACCTATTTCATCGAGGACGAGCGGGAGCTCGATGCCTCCTGGTTCGAGGGCGCCGAGAGCGTCGCCGTTACCGGCGCCACGTCCACGCCGCAGTGGCTCATGCACCGCATCGCCGATGCGATCTATACGCTCTGCGGCGAACCGGAAAAGGCGCAGCTATTGCCGGTGATTGAGTAACTTGAGAATTTAAAACGCATCGCCGCGCAATTTGCGGGCGCGTTCGCGGGCGTCGATCACAAAGATCGAGTTCGGATATTTGGCGAGAAAATCTTCGTACATTTTTTGGGCGCGCGCTTTATCGTGCAGTTCGCGCTCGACGATCTCCGCTTCGCGGAATGCGGCATCGTCCAATAATGGACTTGTGACCATCTTCTCCTGCATCGTCTCCAATACATTCACCCCGTCGGCAGGCCGTCCCAACTTCACGAGCATTTCGGCGGAGCGCATTGCAGCACGATCGGCAAGCGGACCATTGTCCGCAAGCGACTGATATTCACTATCGGCCAGTGCATATTTATGCGAATTTTCGTCCCTCGCGGCTTTCGCAAATATTTTTAGTCTCGAAATTCCGGACGTAATATTATCCTGGATCAGTCCCGCAAGCTGAATCGCATCGTTCGCGTAATCGCTCGAGGCATCGTTTGCGACTTCGTTCAAATAAACTACGGCAGAATCGAATTGAAGTTGGTAATAATCGGAGCGGCCTCGCTCGAACAAAATCCGGTCGCGGACGGCCAGCTCGTTCGCGGGCTTCGACCGTTCGAGCTGCTGCCCGATCGCTGAAAGTCTCGATTCCGCCAGCGGGAAATTCTGCGCTGCAACCGCAACCTCTACGAGTCCGAAGGCCGCGTGTTGTGCCGTCTCGTTCAGACCATTCGATTTTGTCAGCGCGCGCTCGTAGTCCTTGGTCGCCCGATCGAAATTGAATAGCTCATGGAATGCCAGATCGCCGGCATGGACCAGCGCATCGAGCGACAGATCGCCCTGTTGCTCGCTGGCGGCATATTGTTCGTAGCGAGTAACGAGCTGCGCGACCGAATCCGAACTATGCGGTCGTGATAAATAATAGAGCTCTTTCGTCTTGAGCGCGCCGAGCTCGGCCTGCGAAATAAAATAGGACTGCCGCGCATTATCGCTCGATTTCAGCCGCGAGATTGCTTCATCATACGCCTTGACGGCGACATCGAGCGCGCCTTCGCTCCGGACCCGGTCGGCAAACTGCAGCAGTTCATAGCCCTGATTTCCGCGGTTCGATTTATCCGCCATGTTATCGAGCTTGACGATCGTCGCGAGCGCGTCGGCATAATCTTTCTTTTCGCTGTAGAGCCATGCGAGCAGCCGCAGCGTTGCAGGCGTTTGCTGGGCCGCGAGTATCTGTGTTTCGAGCGCATTCAGGACCGTCTGCCTCGAAAGTGAATCGGTCATGTATTGCGCGAGACGTTGCTCGACCATGCCGACATTGCCCTCTCCCGATTTCAGGATCGTAATGAACTCACTCGATGCACGGTCGAATTCGCCAAGCCGAAGATAGAGTCCCGCGATCTGGCTCGAACAAATGTCGGCGTCATCGCCGGTTATTTTCCTCATGCGGTCGAGCAGTTCGAGCGCATCCTGATTATAGGATACGTCCATCATCGCATAGACGATCGGAAATACGGACTGGCAATCTTTGGCATTCGTCGCAAGCTCGG
>DASZLH010000273.1:0-15388 GCA_035552495.1 Kapaibacterium sp. (SeqCode)
GCCGGATGTTTGTCCGATGGTTCTCCAGTGTATGAAGTTGAATTCCGAGTATCTTCGCGGCGTGCCAACGGTCATAGTCATTTTCGGCAAGCGTGACGATTCTCGCTTCCGTACGCGTCAACTTCTCCGGACAAAGCCGAAGCGCCTTTACTCGCGCATCGAGCTTCCCTCCCGATTCCCCATTCAATTTTTTCCATGCGGCGTCCTGCTTCGCAGAGCCATTTAGGCTGTCCGTTTGGTCAAACATCACTAACTCCCCACCTTTTATCGAACGATTGGCAACAGACTCGATTACGAAAATACAACAAACAATAGCTGGCCGAGCAAAAATACTTCGGCCTGTTCGGTTAGAATAACCCGCCAATTAGAAAATTGTTACAGAGCTAAGAGCATTTTTTTTAATCTGCCATAACAAGCGAGAGTATCTCGTCGTTGGGCAGCGCAAGTCGGCCATGCAGGAATGAGAGCTCGATGAGGAAGCAGAATCCTTCGACCGTTCCGCCCAATCGCTCGACGAGGCGCTTGGCGGCGGAAGCCGTGCCGCCCGTCGCAAGCAGATCATCGACGATGATCGCGCGGTCGCCTTCGGCAATTGCATCGACGTGCATCTCCACAGTGTTCGTGCCGTATTCGAGCGCGTATTCTTCGTGTATTCTTTTATAGGGCAGTTTGCCGAGCTTGCGAACGGGCACGAACGGCAGTCCCATTTCGAGCGCGAGCGGCATTCCGAAAACAAATCCGCGCGATTCGATTCCGATGATCGCGGTCGGTTTCTTCTCGCGCGAAAATTCGATGAACCGGTCGATGATTTCGCGCATGGCGAGTGGATCGGCGAGTACGGGTGTGATGTCCTTGAAGATAATACCCGGTTTCGGAAAATCGGGGACATCGCGGATGAGCGCAGCGATACGTGACAAAGAATTAGAATCCGTGCGCAATATTTCTCTTGTCGTTAGTTCGTTAATCATGAAGAATGGTGTCTGAACAATTATATTTGTATGCAATAATACGAATTTTTATCTGAAGATCAATGGAAGAGAAACGATTGAAACTATTGGGAAGCGAAGAAATTGCAAACGGCACGCGTGCGTTTCATCTGGAGCGCCCGCAGGGTTTTAATTACGAATCCGGACAGACCATCGACCTGACGCTCGTCGATCCAACCGACTTGGACGATGAAGGTCCCGTTCGGACATTTTCCCTCGTGAGCGCGCCGCACGAGCATGAACTGATGTTCGCAACCCGCATGCGGGACTCCGCATTCAAGCGGACGATCGGGAGCGCCGCCGCCGGCGCGGAACTCGCCTGGGATGGACCGTACGGCTCGTTCATCATGCATAAAAATGCTTCGAAGCCCGCCGTCTTTCTTGCCGGTGGAATAGGTATTACGCCGTTCATTAGCATGGTCAAATCGGCGACACATCAGAGGCTGCCGCACCAGATTTATCTATTTCATTCGAATCATACGCCCGAGGATAGTCCATTTTTGGACGAGCTGATTGCGCTCGATCATTCCAATCCGAACTTCCAGTATATTCCGACGATGACGGACCTCACTGATGCTATGAAGTGGGAAGGCGAGCGGGGGATTATCGGTAAGGACCTGCTCGAACGTCACATTGGCGATCTCAAAGCGCCAATTTATTATATGGCTGGCCCACCCGGCTTTGTTACTGCGATGCGAAAAATGCTGGTCGATTCAAAAACCGACGAGGATAATATCCGCTTCGAGGAATTTCCGGGATATTAATTCACCCTCGTTCTTTCTCATTGAAACTTCGAGTGAAACCACTCGAAGTTTCGTGTGTTTAAGCCTGCCACGAATCTGGATTAGAATTGTCTCATTGAAGAATTAAAAGCTCTCATGACATTCTCGATTATGTGGCGGCATAGGCCGCATATTGTTATCGGCGCGAGTTCACTCGTGGCGGTGCTTTCTATCCTCACAGTCCTCGTTATTTCCGGCAAGTCGCGCAAGGCGCTGGCGAATAGGCCAGGTGTGATCGAGCTTACCATGCCGGACCAATCCCAAATGCGATATTTGGCTGAATTACAAGCCTATAATATCATACATGCCGCATCTCTTTCTTCCAGTGCGAATGAAAATTCGGAACAGGCCGATTCGGTTATTCAGGAGGCATTGAGTGGTCGGGCTGGTCGCGGCGCTGTTTCCCCGGCAGTATACTCCACTTTTTCGAAGCTCACGGGAGTAATGCTCACTCCCGAGCTATCGGATTTTGCCGAAGGGCTTACCAGCTATCTTACAAGTCAGGGGATTAGTGTGACGATCACCAGTGGGGTGCGCTCCGGCGAGCGGCAACTGGAGCTTGTGAAGCAGCGCATCGCAGCCTATGGCATGATGTCCGCGTTTCCAGGGCTCACTAGCGCAAGTCTCGAAGATAAATCTGCATGGGCACCCGCGTGGGAATGGTTGAAAGCGCATCATATTCCGGTCGATCCGCCCGCCGATTTCGTAGATAATAATGGCAACGTCATCAGCTCATCGCTGCATCTTAAGGGCCTTGCTATCGATCTTGTTGCCGGCAATCTGGATGTGTTAAGCCGGGCGATCGTCCGCTATGCGAATTCCGGTTTGGAAGCAACCGCCGCGGGGGAGCTGCGCATGACGGGTATTACCCGCGAGCGGGACTGTGTTCATATTGCGCTGACCCATTGATCGCCTATCTCGCCGAACGATTTCCCATTGCTGGAAATCCTCCTACTATAGAGAAGCTGCCAGTTATTGTCGTGCTCCACGGCTATGGCGCCGACGAGAACGATCTTCTTCCGATCGCAGAGTCCGCCATCGCACAATCGACGCTTGCAGAGCGGCCATTTCTCATCATTAGTCTTCGCGCTCCAATTGCACTCCCTCAGGGAGGATACGCGTGGTATCATTTGGAGCAGACCGAACAGGGGATTGTTCCGGACGATCTCAGCCGTCATGAAAGCGAAGAACAATTGCTGCACGAGCTTCGCGCGATCATCGAGAAAGAAGGCGGCGATCCTGCGCGAATAATTTTTATGGGGTTCAGCCAGGGGTCGGCGGTATGTTATTCACTGCTTACGATCTATAATCTGCAAAATTATGGGGTGCAGGTCCGCGGCGCGATCTTGATGTCGGGTTACTTGCCGCGCGATATTCTCGCTCCACTCTCTCAAAAGCAGTTTAACGGATTTCCATTTTTCATCAGCCACGGAGAGTTCGACGATCTCATTCCCGCCATGGCTCTGAACGAAGCCGAAGCACTCCTGACACAACAGGGCGCTACAGTGACCGCCCGCATGTATGATGCCGGTCACGGCGTGCTGCCGGAGACGATCGCTGACATTGCACAGTGGCTGTCGGAAGAAATTATGAATTATGAATGATGAATTATGAAATCGCTGTTGTCTGAATTCTGTTTGTTCGTCCAGGTTCTTTCAAAAACTGCTTCTTCATAATTCATAATTCATAATTGCTGATACATGGCCCAGACAATGATAGCGCTGCGTAAAACGCAAAGGGCGCGTGGCGCAGAACTCCAGGAAATTCCGATTCCAGAGATTAAACCGAACGAAGTCCTCATTAAAATTCAGGCGTCGAGCCTCTGTGGCACCGACGTCCATATATACGAATGGGACGCATGGGCGCAATCGCGCGTGAAGAATGTGCCGTATACTGTCGGACATGAAACGACCGGAATCGTCGTGAAAAAAGGGAGCACCATTACTCGTGTAGAGGAGGGCGACGCGGTTTCAGTGGAGACGCATATTCCTTGCGGGCATTGTAAGCAGTGCCTGACCGGACAAATGCACATTTGCCAAAACCTCAAGATTTTAGGGGTCGATACGAATGGCGCGTTCGCGGAGTACCTCGTGGTGCCCGAAGTGGTGGTATGGAAGAACGATCCCTCCGTTCCCCCGGAATACATGAGCATTCAGGAGCCGCTCGGCAATGCCGTGCATGCCACGCTCGTCGAGCCGGTACATGGCAAGAGCGTGGTTATTTTGGGCGATGGTCCGGTCGGGTTATTTTCCGCCGGTGTGGCCCGCGCTTCCGGAGCGACGCAAATTTTTATGACGGGAATAGAGCCGTTCCGATTAAATATCGGCAAGCAAATGGGTGTGGACCGCATCATTAACGTCGCAAAAGAAAATGCGGTCGAGATTGTAAAAGAGGTTACCGGTGGCGTTGGCGCGGACGTCGTGCTCGAAATGTCTGGCGTTGCCAGTGCTATGCAGGACGGAATTAAAATGCTCCGTCCCGGCGGACGCTTCTGCTTTTTCGGCATCTTCAAAGAAAATCTTGTCGCGACGCCGCTCAATGATATTATTTTCAATGGTGGCCGCTTTTATGGGATTAATGGGCGTCTGATGTTCGATACCTGGTTTACTGTTTCGAATTTGCTCGCAAGCAAGCGGCTGGATGTACGTCCTGTCGTGACACACAAGCTGCCACTTTCGAGCTTCGCCGAGGCATTCGAACTCATGACCGAATCGCCGAAGAAAGCCGGCAAGATCGTGATGTTTCCCGATGCGGCAGTAATGGCGAATGGCTCACATTCCTGAACTTCCTTAGCATTTGTCTACGTTGAGAAGATTATGGACTGGCACAATTACATACATTCGGACCCTGCAATTTTGGGTGGTAAACCTGTTGTACAGGGGACGCGGCTATCGGTGGAATTTATATTAGGGCTTTTCGCCGCCGGATGGACCGAAGAGCAGGTTCTTAATAATTACTTGCGTCTTTCGAAGGAAATGCTACAAGCCGTTTTTGCTTATGCAGCCGATGGTATTATGGCCGAAACATTTATCCCGCTCGAAGCATCCGATTTATGAGGTTTTTGGCGGATGAGAATTTTCCAATCGATAGTGTCCGAACTCTGCGCGCAGCCGGTTTTTCTGTCCAATCCATTCAGGAATCGACTCCTTCCAACTCCGATGAAGATATACTTGACCTCGCAGTTCAGAGTAATTCGATCTTATTAACATTCGATCGGGATTTTGGGACTTTGATTTATCATAAGGCCCTGCAATCCCCTCACGGCGTTGTCTATTTCCGAACACCATTTTCAGATTCTGTCGAACCCGCTCAATTACTACTCAAACTCATGGAAAGTTATACCCTGGACCACATGTTCACAGTGCTAAAAGGTCACGAAGTTCGTCAACGCAGCTTACCGACTCAATAACTTATACCAATGACCACTATTGAATTGGAAACACAATCTCTAAAAATCGGCCACTCGCCGGACCCAGACGATGCCTTTATGTTCTACGGATTTGGCGCGAAGCTCGTGACGATTCCCGGCTTCGAGATCGATCACGTGCTCGACGACATTCAGTCGCTGAATGTCCGCGCAATGCAGGGAGAGCTGCCGGTGACGGCGATCAGCGCCCATGCCTATCCGTATGTCGCCGATAAATATTGGATCATGAAGACCGGCGCCTCGATGGGCGAAGGTTACGGCCCGATCATCGTCTCGAAAAAATACAAGACGATCGAAGAGTTGGCAGCAAACCCGAATGCTGTCATCGCACAGCCGGGCAAGCTTACGACGGCGAATCTCTTGCTTCGCTCGTGGTTCGGGCATATCAAATCTGTTGAAATGGCGTTCGATCGGATCATCGACGCGGTGCTCGCAGGTGAGGTCGATGCCGGATTGTTGATCCATGAGGGACAAATTACATGGGACCAATATGGCCTTAACAAGCTCGCCGATTTTGGAACAATCTGGGAGGAGAAGACGGACGGTCTGCCACTGCCACTCGGCCTCGATTGCGTGCGAAAAGATTTAGGGGAAGAAATGGCACGGACTGTTTCGCAGGCGCTGCGCGATTCGATCAAGGCAGCGTACGATAACGAAAAGGATTCCGTTGAATACGCACTACAATGGGGCCGCGGTATCGATCACGCGACGGGCGCGCGTTTCGTAAAAATGTACGTTAACGACGTCACGATTGACATGGGCGATCGCGGAAAACAAGCGCTCGAATATCTCTATCGCTTGGGAGCCGAAGCCGGAATTACTCCGAAAGTAGAAGAAATCGAATTATACTAAGTTTTTATTTTGCCGCACTTGCCGGGATTATTTTGGGTCCTGTTTTTTTCGGCAACATCCATGATTTCGCGGGCTGGAGATTAGCTGCGAAAATTTCAGATCGCTCTTTATCGCTGAAGGAATGAAACCGAGTGCTTTGCAGCAATCGGCCAGAACGTTCGCGTAAAAAGCCCTGGTCGGTTTCGAGAAACGCGCCGATCGAAGCCTCCCATTGCCGAATGCGCAGCTTTTCATACGAGACGAAAAATCCTTCGAAGCGTGCGTCCTGATACGCGATGGAATATATCGCGCCCAGTTCCGGATCGACCGCCGCAAGCGCGAACCGGCCACTCGTCACGTTATCGGAATGCCCATGCTCGACAGTCTCATCGACGATAACTTGCTGCCCGATCAGGCTGCCGCTTTCCGTGACCTGATACGCAATCGCGCGCGAATCCTGAATGCGGTCGGGATCGCTAACCGCGAAAATCAGCATCGGTAATTTGGAGGCGCCAAACCGACCGAAGAAAAAATTCTCGCGATGTCCGCTCACAAGAAGTGGGAAAATATCATGTCCGGCAACGGTATCGAGTGTCGTCCTCCACGTACGCACGCGAACTTCCACACGGTCATTGGCAAGTTGTGTGAGCTTGATATGTCCGTGGAATCCTCGAATATGGACCGGTCGCTCGAACGAATGCTTCGATGCTGCGAATGTGTGTGTGGCGAGTGAAAGCGAAAGAACAGTCAGGAATGCTATGGCTTTTCTCATAATGTACCAACTACAATCTACTAATATCGTCAATCCAGCGGCGAAAGTCAAGTGAAGGTGCGAAATTTGCTCAAACACTACTATTTTAACGCCATCAAGGAGTTAATTCAGAGCGCTATACAGTAATTCGCTTCTTACGAGTGGAATTGGCTCTGGTATGAGACCTGTCTGAACGCTTTGTATTCGATGAGACGAAGTACGGTGTCTCCCGCAAAAAGCCCGCAATAGAAAGATGTTCATCAAGCTCCGGCCATTCGATCCCAATCCCTTCCCCGATCCATTCCCAATGTGCAAGCTTTTCGGAGGGAGCATTACTGAGTTTTGGAAACAGCGTGACCGGAATTCGCAGCATCCTGCCATCTTCGAGCGTTACATCGAGATAGGTTGCCGAAACCGAAAGGCTTGACGCTCTAACACCCTTATAGTCACTTGTTTTCATTCCACTTCTCTAGGATTAACTCACGGTTCAATTCAATAATTCTCTCGATCTCGCGAAGTTCTTTTCCGGAAAACTTGTGATTGTACTCGCAGCGAAGCGGTGTTTCAAGCCAATATTTTGCGGATCGTTCTGCTTGGCGAACATGAATATGTGGTGGCTCATTATTCTCATTTGAAAAGAAGTAATACTTTCGGGAATAGATGTCGCGAAAAACTTCACCCATTAAATTGAGCCTCCTTTAATTCATGATCAATCCTGAAGAATCGGCAGACTCGTCAAAATCTCGCTGGCAGGCAGATGTTGATTGAGTCGAGCAGAGTCGATCGCCGCAGTAGGATATTCGCCTTCGGAATATTCCGCAATGATATCATATAACGTCGTCCGTTCGGCCGGGGTGTAGCCGGCGCTGCGAATCAGATCGACGGTCTCCTTCACCGATGTCGTGTGCACGAAATTGGCGGAGGCATGGACGTTCTCTTCTTCCAGCACGCCACCGAAATCATCCGCGCCAAAATTCAGCGCGATCTGTCCGATCTTTTTGCCTTCGGAGAACCAGCTGGCCTGAATATGCGGGAAGTTATCCAAGAAAATTCGCGCGATGGCGATCATCTGCAAATAGCGCGTGCCGGTTGCATACGTTGGAATAATTTTTTCGAGCGGCGTATTGCCTGGCTTGAAACTCCACGGAATGTACGCAGTGAACCCGCGATACTCGTCCTGCAAATCACGCACGACGGAAAGATGCTCGATAATATCTTCGTCCGTTTCGAGATGTCCATACATCATCGTCGCGGTTGTTTTGTAACCAAGCTTATGCGCTTCGCGCATGACGTTCAGCCAGTCAGCGGTCGTGCCTTTCTTGCTCGATATTTTTCTTTTTACTTTATCGCTTAGAATTTCTGCTCCGCCACCGGGGATCGAATTTAATCCAGCTTCTTTTAATTTTGCAAGGACTTGAGGGACGGTAAGAGACGAAACATTGGACATCCCAATAATTTCGCTTGTCGAAAAAAAGTGGGGATGGATTTCGGGCACTTCCGAGCGTGTGCGGCGCACCATTTCGGTGTAATATTCGAATGGTATTGCAGGATTCACACCGCCTTGCAATAGCACCGTGCGAACGCCACGCTTCGCCGCGGCTTTGAAACGCGCGATCATCTCATCGACGGTATAGGTATAAGCGTCCGCGTCGCCATCATGACGGTAGAATGCGCAGAAGATACAGTCGATGTTGCAGACGTTCGTGTAATTCGGATTCGAATCGATCACGAACGTGACGCGGCGTTTGGGGTTCAGGCGATAGCGAACCGTCTCCGCCAACTCCGCAAGATCGAGGAGCGAGGCGTTTTGGAGGAGCCAGAGGCCTTCCTCGCGTGTAAGACGTCCCGAATTATTTATTTTCTCTCTTATCGTATCAAGCATATTAACAGAGCAATATATTAAGCAGGGATATTGTGATTCTGAGCGAACATAGGATTTGTTCTCGCAATACTTTCGAATTCCATTTCGAACTCCGCCATTGATGCATGTTCTTCGAGCGTGAAGCGATAGCGGAATTGCGAAAGATAATCCGCAACTTCCGCTTCGCTCATTCCAAGACGCGCGCCATGTTCACGGCCCAGTTCGCCGAAATGGCCTTTTGCATTCTCGAGCGAGCGTTCGAGTGAATGAAGGATTTCATTTCTTGCTTCCTCGCTGGTTCCTTTTCGCATCGCCCAGACTGCGAAGACGAACGGCATTTCCTTCCACGAGCACCACTCTTCGGCGAGATCGAAAACTTTGTTGAAGCCAGTCATCCCTCCGGTGTAGGCTTTTTTCAGCGCTTCGTCACCGATGAGGAGAACCGCATCGAAATTTTCATAGGACGTATTGGTCTGTTGGGTCCTCTGAAAAACAAAATCGGTCATCCCAAATCGCTTCTCTAAAAGAATCCGCAGCAGTTCAATGCTCGTGGAAGTCTCGGACGTGATGCCGATGCGTTTGCCGGCGAGTTCTTTCCAATCGTATTTGCTGAAAAGCAGCACCGAATTCGCTTTTCCTTTTACCGCAATACCATAATCGAGTTTTTCGAAATCGTTGCTCAGTGTTATGTAATCTCGGAGCGACATTGGACCGGCATGGACAGCCGGGGTCTGGACAGCCTGCTGTTGGACAGCCGGGGACGGCTGTCCAACAGCAGGCGAGGACGCCTGCTCCACGCGTCCAACAGCAGGTTCTTGCTCCACGCGTGGAGTGGCCGTCCCCGGCCGCTGTCGGTCAGTCGTCCCCGCCTGACCACTTCCCGCCAGTTTGCCAAATACCCGCGGAGCAAGCGGAGCGAGCTTTACCACATTTGAATAATCCTGGAATGAATTATAAAATGGCACCGAATTAAGATACGGCATTTTGCTCACAACAGTATCGCCCTGTGCCGGATATAGCGCGATCGGATTATACCATATATCGCGCTCGACTGGCAATTTACCCGCTTCGTGGATGATCGAAATGAGCTTGCCCTTTGCGAGCTCCATCGGACTGATCGCGCCGGCGTCGTGCGCGATGCGCTCCTCGCCGACGGTGCCGTCCATATCGTCTGCGCCAAAATTTAGCGCGATGGTCGCGACTTCCGCCGTTAGCATCACCCAATAGGCCTTGATGTGCGGCACATTATCGAGCATCAGCCGCGAGACGGCGATAGTCTTCAGATCGTCGACAGCGCTCGTGAAATCGTTGCGCGTTTTGATGCCGGTATTACCGGGCTGGAATGCAAGCGGAATAAATGAAAGGAAGCCGTTCGTTTCGTCCTGGCATTCGCGGACGCGCAGCATGTGTTCGATGCGTTCCTCGATTGTTTCGATGTGGCCGTAGAGCATCGTTACGTTCGACTTGATGCCGAGCGCGTGTGCTTTCTTATGCACTTCAAACCATGTGCGCGCTCCGATCTTCTGTTTGAAGAGCTCCTTGCGGACCCGCTCGGAAAAAACTTCCGCGCCGCCACCGGGCATCGTGCGGAGTCCGGCCTCTTGTAGCTCGCGCAGCACCTGCTCGTGCGATTTCTTGAATTTCTTCGAAAAAAAATCGATCTCGACCGCCGTGAACGCCTTCACATCGACGTTCGGAAATTGTGTTTTGATCGTGCGGACCATATCGACATAAAACTCCCACGGCCAGCTTGGGTGCAGCCCGCCGGTGATATGAACTTCATGCAGATCGGGCCGGAGCTTCGAGAGCATTTCATCGATGGTCATTTCGTAAGCCTCGGGAGAATCGGCGCGCACAGCAAAATCGCAAAACTTGCACGAAAGGACACAAATGTTTGTAGGTTCGAGCTTCCGATTAAGTACGAAATAGACCGAGTCGCCCGATTTCGAGCGCGCGACTTCATTTGCCATGCGGCCAATACCGATCAAGTCGTCGGATGCGAACAGCGCGAGGCCGTCCTCTTTCGAAAGCCGGACGCCGGAGCGCACTTTTTCCCAGATCGGCGCGAGACTCGAATCGCGGAAGTTAAAATGTCGTGAAGAGATCATTCGAATAAAATTACGAATTACGAATGACAAATTACGAATGGGCTGTAAACTCGTAACTCATCTGCGGCCTCCCAAACAAGAAGAGGATGAAAAACTTCCCGGATGGAGGGCCATAATTATAATTTAGAAACCGAGGACCATCCGTATTTGAAACTGAATTCCATTCGTAATTGTAATTCTAAATTCGTAATCTATGTCTCCGGCCTTCCATTTGTATAGATCCACCGTATGGCAACGACCCAATATCACGAACCCCCGAACGAGCTGCCCGAAGCCTCGCGCACGTTCGCCCGTATGATCACGTCGCTCATCGAAGAAGCCGAGGCGATCGGATGGTACGAGCAGCGTATGGCCCTGGAGCGCGATCCGATCGCGAAAGCGATCATGCGTAACGCCCAGAAGGAAGAATTCAAGCACTTCGGTATGGACCTGGAATTCCTGCTACGCAAAACACCCCGCTGGCGCGAGATACTCGAAGGTATTTTATTTACCACCGGCGATATTGTCGCCGAAGGAGAGGAAGCGGAAGAATCTGCTTAATAATTAGGAATGAGAAATTAGGAATGAGAAATTCCATCTCTTTCAATTTGCTTCGCGATAAATATTTTTTTAAGGGAATATATGTTCCGTTCGCTAATTTTTAATTCCTAATTCCTAATTTTTTTTTAACTATTAATTTTTAACTCTTAAACCGTTCAATAGCCCCGACTAAATCGTCGGGATTAAATGGTTTGGTGATAAATTCTTTAAAGCCTTTGGCGAGACTTTCGGCGCGGTCCGCGTGCGATGTGTAGCCACTCAGCGCGATCGAAGGAATATCTGCCGACGTGCGTGATAGAATATCGTAGCCCGTTCCGTCCGGCAGACTAATATCGCTGATCATCAGATCGTAGCCATCCGCATCCAGGCATTCGAGCGCCTTCGCGACCGTCCCGGCCGTATCGACGGTGTACCCGCGCAACTCCAGCATCACCTTCATGGCGCGCGCCGTATTCGCGTTATCTTCGACAAAGAGAATTTTCACCTGATAGCGAATTTAAAAAATAACTTTTGATTATAATTAGAGCCTTGTCAACTCCCCGGACAGCCGAGGACGGCTGTCCGACAGCAGGCGAGACGCCTGCTCCACGCGGCTGTCCTCAGCCCTTGTTGTGCATGGGGTGGATAGTGTTACCCTTACTTTATTTAACAATAAATTCTTTCGAGCTGGATGCTCCGTTTTGTACCATCCGCACAAAGTACGGGCCAGATGGAAGCGAGCGGATATCGAAGATAATCTGTGCGGATTCGGCGTCTGCGGAAGGCGAGGTCGAAACGATTGCCGGCGTAGCAATTTGCCGTCCCATGATGTTGTAAAATTCGAATTCGCCGGCATCCGAAATCCGGGCTCCGGACACCATCCCTCCCACAGAAACATTCAACTGCCCGTGATCTACATTAATAGCATCGATCGAGATGGACTGGCCGGACAGCAACTCGCGGATAGGCCCGACGCACGCCGCGCCAACGCAGATTTGCACCGAATCGGAATCGGCTGGCAGCGTGCAGGCCAGGAGCGAATCGCTTGTCTCGAATTGCGAGCCGAAGATGCGGAGCGTCGTGCATGGATTTTTCGTCAGGTATGCGCGGAACCGTAGATTGAGGAGCGTTCCGCTCGAAACGGTAAGCGGCGTCGGCACTGTGAGCGTCGCGCCGGTCGAGTACTGCGTCCAGGTCTGCGTGGTCGTGCCGGACGAGAGTGTGCCGGTGTAATCGGGCGTGACGAGTTCGAGCGCATTCGAATCGAACGCCAGCGAAATGGTATAGCCGCGGCTCGCCGAGGGCATGGGAATTTGCACCTGCACCGGGACCGTAATCGTATCGCCCGGCGCGACGGACCCGCCATTTTTCAGGTCGAGCGACGCCGTGGCAAACGCGATCTCCGCCAAAGAAAGAGCCGGAAGCGTCACCGTAATCTCCTTCGTAAAATATCCCGCTTCGCTTACGCCATAGACGAGTAGCTTCGCGGTGCGCGCGGTATCCGTAAGCGCAATATGGAGCGGAACGCGGACCGTATCGCCGGATCCCAGCGCGACCGGCCCCGCGATAGAAACCTGCGCCGCGCTCGTCTCGCTCACAATGCTATCGATCGCGCCCGATCCGCACCCGACATACATCACCGCGATCGACGTATCGAACGCATTGCAACTCTGACGAGTAGGGAAGGTGATGTCGGAAGCCTGGAGGAAGGGGGGAGCTATGTAAGGGCCAAGAACAAGCTTTTCAGATCGCGATAGTATTTGACCTTCTAAAGAGCCGCCTCCGAAAACATAAATCGTCCTCATATCTCGGCAAGGATTTTCAATATCGTGAGAGTGGGTAAGAACGCCAGTATAATGAAACCTTGCATCGATCATTGTTGGCCCCTGAGTACAGAGACCAGTTTTAAAATCGAACCACGAAGTTGTATCCATTGCCTCGACATGCCCTGACGGATCTCTAACACCACCTACAACGAGAAAAGAATCGGCTTCGATGCCGAATGCATACGAATGCCAATGTGGAACAATAAGCTTGTTGGAAGCACTTTTCCAAGTTTTGCTCGGGTAATCGAAATATTCTATTTGGCTGGTCGTAACATTTGGTTGTGATCTTCCACCGAAAAGAATAAAACTATGATTTTCGGTTACACCTGACTGCATTTCGCAGTCAACATGTCCTTCTGTAAGAGGCATACTCGATGTCCAAGAGTTTGTCGGGAAATCATAAATCTGAACATTATTAATGTAACTTCCCCCAAAACCTCCAATGACACCACTACAAACGTATAGTTTCTTCTCGAATGGATCGTAGTATGGAGTCGGAGCGTAACAACCGATAGGCATGTCCGAAATTTTCAGAAAAGAGAGAGTTGTAGGATCGAAAATTTCGCAGGCTGCAAGGAACGAGGGAATATTAGCATTTAGACCACCAATCACAACAATTCTACCATCTGGAAGAAGAATACTGGATTCATCTTCTCGCGGGTCGGACATTGGCGCCGTATAAGTCCATTGCCCTGTCGATGGATCGTAAATTTCACATGTTTCGGTCGTACCCGTCCCCATATCAACAAGTCCTCCAAATGCTATCACTCGACCGTCTGGCAGTGGCTGCATCTCAAAACGATAGCGAGGTGTATGGAAAGATCCTGTTTTTTGCCATTGATTTAAAATGGGATCGTAAAGTTCGCATTCGGTGAGTGCACCATTCTCATTCCAACCTCCTGCAACTAATATTTCCCCTGATTTCAGTTGCAGCGAACGTGCTTCGAGCCTGTTCGTAAGCATGGGCGCTATAGCTTGCCAAGATTGAGTCCATGCTGCCGAAGGGAGCAGCAATAGAATGCAAGATGCGATCAGCTTTTTCATGGGAGCTCCTTTTTTGCGTGAATTAGAGATGATATTGACATAGTGACTTCCTCGACGGTGATCAGCTTTAAGCAATTTCTATGACCACAATTCAAAACATTATATCCTGGTTTGATTAAGCCCAGGTTCATACAAGGAGAACAAGTCAAATTTTTGTAAAAAGTTACATGTCCTGGTAAAAATGGTTCGCACCCGAAGTGGTCCGAGGGTCCAAAAATTCTAAAAGTCGGCACACCTAAGGCCACGCTTAAGTGACCTACTCCACTGTCATTGCCTATTAATACACTGCAATGTTCAAGTAAGGCTGCTACTTTCATTAGATCGAGTGATCCTGCAAATACGATTGACTGTTCTTTTATGTCCTTACGCGCAATCTCAATATCCTCTCGTTCCTTTTCATCACCAAAAAAAAGGAAGATACGATTTTCAAATAGTAGTTCTCTGAAAACCTCCGCAAAACGCTTGTCAGGCCATTTTTTCCATGACATTGCTTTACTAACCCCCAAATGGATACCTACTAGCTCTTTGTCCGTTAAGCCATTCTCTTTAATAAATTCGATGGCCCAATTCTTATCCGATTTTGGTACGCTGAGCATTGGAATAGGTAAATCTCCTTGAGATTGTATTCCAATTGCCTGCGCAAGCCGGAAATGTCTATATGGTTCTCGTTCGTCTATTTCTTGATCGACTTTTCTAGCGATATTAAAAAGATAATTAGGCCGAGGTTTATACCATGCTTGTGATCTTATCACATGTCCAATTCGAATTGGAATTGCCTCGATAGCTCTAATGAAATATTGAAGCGGAGTTGTGTAAACAGCTATGCAAGCGCTGTATGACTTTTCAGCGAGTGACCGATTGATGCGCGTTCTCTCTGTTCTATTTAAACTCTTAAAATCCACCTTATAAATAGTTCTAAAGGCTCGGCCGTTTTGTTCCATAACTCTCTGAAGAATAGTAAGGCTTTGACTTGTAGAACCCACGATCACATCAAATTCAGCGTCCTTAAATTTAGCGAGGTAAGCTCGAAGAGTAGGCTCGAACATAATTGCGTCGCCCATTCCCATATACCCGAAGAGTAAAATAGTATGTATTGGGCCAAGTTGAGGGCCAATATCTTCACCGAGCTTGAAAGATTGAGCTTTTGAAATGCTCAATTTGCTTCGAAGCCAGCTCAAAATTAGCTGCGAAAAAAGCGAGATAATGTTAAATATTCTGGTGAACAAAATGGATTGATAAATTTCTTACAAATT
>DASZLH010000274.1:0-4722 GCA_035552495.1 Kapaibacterium sp. (SeqCode)
GAAGTTGCAAGGTCCTCAACTCAAAATGTTCGAAGAATTCCTTGAAGGAAGTGAATATTTGTTGTCTTGCAATGTAGAAGGACGCGACAGTGAATTTAGCGAAAATTTAGCCTTATTGGACTTGTCAGAATTTAGTTCAGTAATTCATTTTATGGTTGGTCGTAGCAGGTCTGTCAAAAACATCGAGCTGTTTGAAATTGTTAGACGTTCCCAAAAACGTCTAACACTTAGCCACAATCAAGGTAAATTCGGAATAAAGCAGCCAGACTTGGAAGATCGGGACATTGAGTTAGGCAGGTTTTTTCTAAACAAAAAGTTAGGAAATGATAAAATTTGGCGTCTTATGGGCAGCATAAACAGGAGCAAAATGGAGGACGCTATAATCCTTGCGGTGGAATGGATCGGAAAAGCCGCTGCAGATCAAGACCTGAATCGCGCTTTCGTCCAATGCATTTTTGCGATTGAGGCACTTCTCGTTCGACAGCCTGAATTTATCTCTCCATCAATTGCTCAGCAAATTCGTGAAGGTTGCGCTTTCTTACTTCAACGAGACCCTAAAAAAAGATTGCTAATTGATTCTGACATACCGAAAGTTTATAAAATCAGATCTCAGATTGTGCATGGACATGATTCCTCTGCAACTTCTGCAGACGTTTCAAAAATTTTCAATATAGCTAGGTCTCTTATATACCACATTATTAACCATCTTGAGTTCTCAAAATGGTCAAGCCCTGACGATTTAGCAGATTGGATAAAGAAGTACAAGTATAATGCAAGAAAGAGACCATAATTTGATGTGTCAATTTCAAGCGATGCATGGCTGGGCATTAATACGTCAATAAAAAATGATCCGAACCGGAATCTCCAATCTCATTTTTTCGTGCTTCGTTGCACTTGTATTGTTAATTCCCATTCGCAGCTTCGGCTGGGGTAAGGATGGCCATGCAGCCATCGTTCGTCTGGCTTTTCAGCTTATGCCGCCCGAGCAACGCGCGCGGCTTTATGCTATCCTCGACACCACCGATCCCTATTACATTGGCAATTGGGCGGATTGGTTTGCCCGCAAAGAGTACCCTGAATCCGCGCCATGGCATTACGTTAACATTCCTCCAGTTGCAACACAATATGTTCCCTCCCGCGATTGTGGCAACGATGGCTGCATTCTTTCGGAGCTTCCAATTCTCGAACAGGAGCTAAATAAAAAACGCCTCTCCTTCACTAAACGCCGTGAGGACATGCTTTATTATTTCCATTTTCTCGGCGATCTTTATCAACCTTTCCACAATTTAGGTCCCACGGGTGCCACCGACATAATCGTTAAATGGCATGGGGAAAAAAGAACCTTACATCGTGTTTGGGACGAAAATATCATTCTTGACCATGATATAGATACGATCTCTCTCCTCAAACTGGCAAGAACGATGCAATCGAAACCTCTGGAAGCAGACTATGCGAAAATCGCGATGGAAGGACACGACATTGCCGTGCAAAATCTGGTTGATTCCGGTACAAGGCTTCCAACAAATTACACGGAGCAGAAATGGCCCATTGTCGAACATGCTCTTATCGAAGCAGCTTTGCAAATCGTAGCAAGGACTAAGAATATGTAGCTGTCTTCTTCCCGCACAAGCGGGTTGTGCCGCCCCACTATGCGATACTCTTTTCGGGAACAACTCCGCCCTTCTCTTTGTATTGAGACTGAGTCTTAATAAAGCATGGCAACGAAAAAGGCACATTCGGTAATTCGGCCGGCGCAACTTGCGCCGCACGACCAGTTTCGCAAGTTTCTGCAGGACGGCCAGTACCGTATTACCGCCGAGCGCTTCGAAGTGCTCGACGCCGTGCTCGCATGGAACGACCATTTCGACGCTGACAATCTCTTCATCTATTTGAAGAATTCCGGCTCGAAGGTCTCTCGCGCGACGGTCTATAAAACGCTGAACTTGCTGCACGAGTGCGGACTCGTTTCGCGGTACCGGTTCTCGCAGGGCCACGCCCAGTATGAGAAAACGACCGGCCGTCCGCACCACGACCACATGGTCTGCACGCGGTGCGGCGCGATCATCGAGTTCGAAAATTCGCGCGTCGAGCGTTTGCAGGACGATGCCTGCGCGCAGTATGGTTTCCTGCCGACGTATCACTCCTTTCAGATTTTCGGCGTCTGCCTCGAATGCCGCGAGAATGCGGGCACCAAGCCCGCGTCCAAACGGCCCCATGCCATTCAGCAACATGCCGTCACGGGCGTTCCAGGTTCGGGCGGCGTGCTGCCATTGGATAAGAGTAGAATGAAGAATGAAAAATGAAGAATGAAGAATGAAAAACTTTTCGACTTTAAATATGACTCTTATAATGACCCAGGCATTTTAGTACTTTAGCAATTACTCTATTATGTTCGAACAACTCTTCAATCAATTTGTAATCGCATTCCGGGAAGGGATCGAAGCCTCGCTCATTATCATGACGGTCCTGATGGCGCTGAAAAAACGCGGCGAGACCAAGCTGCGCCGTTCGGCGATTGCCGGAATATGGACGGCGATAGCAGCCTGCACTGCGGGCGGCATCGTGCTCGGCTCGATCGCGCTTGTGAATAATCACGGCGTCGAACTGACGCTTTATGCTGCCGCGGCCGTGACGGTCGCCACGATGGTCTTCTGGATGATGCGCGCCGGTAAAAAATTGAAGGGCAATATCGAAGCGAAGATCGATGAGTACGGCAAAGAACGCGGTGGGCTTGCCCGACTCGGAATGTTCGCGTTCGTCTTTTTTATGATCGCGCGCGAAGGCTTCGAAATGGTGCTGCTGCTGCTCGCATTTGGCGCGGGCGTCGGCGGTCATTATTACGTGCTTGCCATGCTTCTCGGAATTGGCTGCGCGGTGCTCTTAAGCTATGGGTTATCCCGTGGTATGGTGCGAATTAATATCGGCAAGTTTTTGCAATCGACCGCATTTGTGTTGCTGATATTCGTCGTGCAATTAATCTTCGATGTGCTGCACGAAGCCGGCGAGGGCGGGTTCATCGCTCCGTTTGCAAGCCAGTGGCTGAATAATTTCGTTGACTACGTCCACGACCAGGTCCCGATTTTTTCGTATCTCGGGCTTGCACTCTTTTTCGTGCTTGTGGTGTATCATTTCGGGCAAGGTATCCTTCGCGCCCGGCGCAACGGACAGATGCCAAAACCTGTTCGAGCGTAACACTAAGTGCGTTACTCACAACTTGTTACTCGCTAATCGTTTCTGATCTATGCATTTTCGATCGACCCTTCATACTGTGGCCATCCTGGCCGTTATTGTTTTCACCGCTGCCGCTTCGTACGCGCAAACGACTTCACCCGCAAGCGCCGATACATCGAAGTCGCATTATACGCTGATGCCGGTGCCCAAAGGCGATACTGCCAAAGCGCCGGGAGGATTCTCGCTGCAAACAATCCACATGACTCCCATTTATGCGGCCCCGACCGAAGACAATGCTGCGGTCGACTCGGTACAGCAATTTAAAGGCGCTCGCAACATACCCGATTCCTCTCATTACTCCGGCGAGAAACACCTGCGCAATATTCGCCAGCTAACATTCGATGGCGAGAATACGAATGCGCGTTTTAGTCCCGATGGAGAATCCATCGTCTTTCAGGCGCGCGGCTCGAAGCCCGGCAAGTGCGACCAGATTTTTATGATGACGCTCGACGGCAAACGCATCCGGCGTATTTCGCAAGGTTATGGCGCAACGGCTGCGCCTTGTTTCTTTCCGTCCGGCAATAAAATTTTGTATGCTTCGACGCATGCGCAATTTCTGGGAAAATGTCCGCCCCAGCCGGATTCCGCAAAAGGGTATGTCTGGCCGCTCTTTAGTGCGTACGATCTTTATATCGCCGATACGAACGGCATACCGATTTCGCGCCTGACGACCAATGATTTCTACGATGCCGATCCTGCCATGTCACTCAAAAGTGAGCGCATTGTTTTCACGAGCACGCGCGGAGGAGATGTCGATCTCTGGTCGGAAACACTCGATGGCTCGGATATTCGGCAGCTCACACATGAGAACGGTTACGATGGCAACGCCACTCTTTCTCCGGATGGATCGAAGATCGCATTGTGCGCATCGCGCCCGACGGGCGATGCGCTTGCCCAGTATCGATCGATGCTACAGCAAGGACTCTTCTCGCCCGACCATCTCGAAATTTATGTGATGAACGCCGATGGCTCGGACCAAACGCAAGTGACCCATTTGGGCGGCATGAATCTATCCCCCTGCTGGACACCCGATGGAAATCACCTGATTTTTTCCTCGAATCATCTCGATCCGAACGGCCGGAATTTCGATCTTTTTACAATCGATAAGAATGGCTCGCATCTCGAGCGCATCACCTATGGCGGCGGATATAATGGCTTCCCTGCTTTCTCGAGCGATGGCAAACACCTGATCTTTTCTTCCGCGCGAAATGCCTCGCTCGGCACCAATATTTTCATCGCCGATTGGGCGAAGTAAACCATTCTCTCTCCCCTTCTTGAAAAAGAACGCGGTATAATTGAATTTTTCTTAAATACTCGACCAATGTATCTTCTAACATTTTTTTTAAGACGAAGATTAAGACTCAATCTTAATAAAGCGACCGTACTCTTCACTCTTACTCTTTGCAGCACACCGGCGTTCGCGCAATCGTCCGAGGATTCGACAGCTACCACCTCGCTCGCAGCGTTTCTCAATCAAACGCATATCTGCGG
>DASZLH010000275.1:0-7534 GCA_035552495.1 Kapaibacterium sp. (SeqCode)
TGAAGAAATATCGTAAGTCGGTCAGGCCTTCATCCATTTCCGGTTTTTAGGATCGCCAGCGGCTTTCCATGCTTTCGGAAATTTCTTCACAGCTTTTTTCGCTGCTTTCTTTTGGGAGGCGATTAGCCGCTTTGCCGCCGATTCGAGGCGATCGTTTTTCGTCAGTAATTTCGCATCGAGTATAATATCTATCGTCTTTTCTGCTACGACCGAATCTTGCAACTCGCCGAGCGCGTCCTGCAATTTTTTTATTCGCTTGATAAATTGTTCTGCATCCTCGGATTGAGACAATTCCTGATGCGTTACATTCGGCAAGAGCGATTCCGTGGCATAGCGGACGCGCTTGGCCATCTTGCGAACGCGGTGGTATTTTATCGAAGCATCGTTTGGCGCGAGTTTATTTGCGGCGCGCGCGAGCTTCTTCCAGGCGTCCGCAATTTGTGGCAAGAGTATCTTCAGCGGCGGCTCGCCGGTTTCTATCGTCATTTCGGGCGCGTGACTTCCAATCCGCAGCCGTTCGATAAGCTCGGTATAGCGCTCGCTTTTTAGTCCTTCGAGCATTGCGGTCTGTGCATCGTGGTGACGTTTGCCAAGCAGACGCTGCAATGGCGCGAGGGCGCGTCGGTCCTCCGGCTTCGCTGCTTCGCGCAGCCGTTCGCGGAGCACATCGAGATCGCGGACGTTCCCAAGCAGATGCGCGAGCCAGCGCAATTCTTGTTCGAGTTCGTCCGCCCACTGCGCTTCCATGAGCGAATGAAAAATGCGGAGCGATGCGCGCAACCGCCGCGTCGCCACGCGCATTTGATGGATCGGCTCGGCTTCCAGCTTCAGCGAACGAGCGCGATGTTTCTTCAATCGCGCCAGTGAATCGGCGCAAACTGACTGTATGAGTTCTGCCGCTGTTTTTGGAGCTGCAGTCGATGAAACTTTGCGTTGCTTTGCCACAGCCTAGTAAACATATTCTTCTGGTAAGGGCGCTCCTGATTTTTGGATGTAGTATAAGATTTAATATTGGCGACCAACAGCAAAATTGCATTCAATAGAACCATACCCCTTCCGATGCGTTTAATACCGTAGTTGTAGCGGTCTCTGCTTTCCGTCTTTTCAGGTCCGCGAGTTGTTCTCGAAAATAAATACCGTAGCTATGGTACAGCGTGGATTGGATACCATCAGTAAGAGGGCCTATTGGGGCTTATTCTTCTTCATCTGTATTTTAACGTATATTTCCGACGCCCGGGGGCAATGGCAGCAGATAGGATCGATCGATCAGCCGGTCAGTATCGTCAAATTTTTTTCTTCGACATTCGGGCTGCTTGGAACGGGATCGAGTCCCGGAGGGCCCGCGCCAGCACCGCTCGGCATTTATCGTACGACCAATGGCGGAACGACATGGTTTGTATCCAGGGTCCCTTCGACGAACACCGGTGAGACGACCGATTTTTGTATGATGGACTCGCTGCGCGGCTGGGCCTCTGTTATCGGCGATCCTGGAAGCGGTTTGTGGAGTACATCCGATGGCGGAGCAACATGGCAGGAGACTTCGCTCGTTGCAAGTGCTACGTCTGTCAATCTCACATGGAAAGGTCTTGTCGTGACGGATATTTTCAGTACCACGCAGGTATCGACCGATACTGGTCTCTCGTGGCAGGGTGTGAACTCGTCCGGGCAGAACGATGCGTCATTTTCAACGGGTCTCTTTGGAATCAGCAGTTCATTTCGTGGTGGAAATTGGCTGAGTACGTCTGACGGTGGGCTTACATGGAGTCCGGTCAGTCCAACCATTGAATCGTGGAGCGTCTATGCTGTCCCCAATTCTACAGAGATATTTGCTGCTCCGGAAGGCAATTCGGACGGCCCTTCCAGCCCATCGCCGATTTATTTTTCAAACGACCGGGGTAATACATGGAGTACACAATCGACCCTATTGTTTAGAACAACCGGCCATATTGGCGGTGCATACGATAAGGTCCTGTTCGTTCAGGAGTGTTCAAATTCCAATGTAGGGAATTCCGTGCAGAATGGATTCCTGATGTCCACCGATCTCGGAAGGACCTGGTCGAATATTAACGGTCCTCAGGCACTCAACGACACTCGGTTCGCGGTCTGGGCGGGATGCGGAGATGGAACGGTCTATGCTTATGGAGAGTCCTATCCGTATGTCTCTCCAACGCGGTTGTACCGGTATAATTTTTCGTATCCCTTTGCTCGGTCCTGGATTTCTCCCTTGCTTTCGACGGCTGCTCTCTCTATTTCGAGCAAAGGTTGTGAATCGGATAGTGAAGTCCTTCAAATATCGAGCAGCCCGTGCTCGGTCTTTCGTTTGGATTCCATTCGGGCTTCGAATATGCAATTGAATACGCTCGGCGCGCTTGTGCTGAATGTTCCTCCGTTGCCCAAGACCTATCAGGATGGAACGTGGGACTCGTTCGAGTTCGTCTGGCATCCGGCATTATCCGGAGGGTTCGATACGACCTTCCGCGATACCATTACGTTGTATGCTACCGACCCGACGACGGGGACGACGCATGATACGACCGTTGCGTTTGCATTGACCGTACTTCCGTTCGACTTTGCCCCTCCTCACATTCTTTCGAACACTCGCAATTCCATTTCGAGCACCTTATGCGTGACCGCGCAGTCGGGATTTAAATTAGAGTCCGATACATGCAGCATGTTTACACTTAACTCCGTTCGGTTTTCGAATCAGAAATTGGTTCAGCTTGGCGCGGTCGGTTTCGAGGCTAATCCAAAATTACCGAAGACATACATAAATGGCGAGTCCGACTCGATCGACTTTTTTTGGAATCCCGGTCTGGCGTTTCAAACCGATACGACCATTAGCGATAGCATAATCCTGCAATACACGAACACAGTGACTGGTAAGCAGTTCGATACGACGATTGCTTTCACGCTCGTCGCCAATCACGATAATGTGCTGCATTCCCTCTCGGCTGATACTATTGGCTATCCCACGACTTCTACATGCTCTTTTACTGATACTTTGATAACAATTCACAATAATGGCTGCAAAGCGATTGTGATCGATAGCGTTATCGCTTCCAATCGGGAGTTTATCGTTCTTTCCGATGACACGACCATCGATGCCAATGATAACGCCAATGTGCAGGTGCGCTATAAACCGGACTCCGCCGAAACATCTTCCGGTATGCTTTATATTTATCTTACCGAAGAAGGGATGTCGAGAAAGGACAGTATTCGGCTAAATGGCTTCGGCGTTCAGGGATTGGGTATCCTCTCTTTAGCCGCAACAAAGCTGAACGCGAGCAGTTTTTCTATTTGCGCGGGAGATACAACGGTTGCCACGTCCATATCCAATATGGGCTGCGACACGCTCGTTATTTCTAATTTTAATTTTTCGAGCGATGGCACGATGACATTTTCTTCGCAGCCTCTGGATTCGTTGCTGCCGCCGAATGGAAATTTTCCATTCTCGTTTCTATTTTCACCTCGACTCAAGGGCCCTCATACGGCGACACTTACATTTCATGCTCGCAATTTGCATGGCAACGATCCCGGGCACGATACGACGATCGCAATTTTCGGCGTGGGACTGAGCGGGACCAAGTCACTGACAGCAACTCCGCCCTCCGCGAATTTTGGGTCGATGTACGAGTGCGAGTCTCGCGATACGATCATTACACTATACAATACCGGCTGCGATACCGTGCATGTGACGGGCGGTTCGTTCTCGAATCCATCGTACACAACAAACGTAACGTATCCCGATACGCTCGCGCCGGGGCAAGCATTAGCTATCGACGTGCATATCGATACCACGCTATCGAACGGTACTTCTACGATTACCGGAAGCTATACCGTGCAAAGCGATGCAGGCGATACACTTCCTCCGATTCCGTTTACGGTGAATATTATTCCGACCATGCATTTAGTATTGGAATTGCTTCAGCCCGATAGTGCGAGCGCCGGCACTCGGGTAACCTACGTTCTGCGCGTCGTCGGCCCACATCCTCCGAATTTATTTTCCGAGTTTCAGTTCGACCTTACGCACGATAACGATCTCCTGAGTTTCGATAGTCTTTCCGGTAATGGCCTGTCGGTCGTCACCGATACTTTGACAAATGGAATGACGACGCAGCACTTCACGCTGCTGCCGATTCCACTTACCGATACCATTGGACTGCTTTATTTTAATGTCTATCTTTCAAAAGATTCTTCGACGGCCTTAACGCTTCCAGAATTTAAATTCAAGGATGCAGTTGGACTCAGCCAGGATTGCATCGCAAGCGTGAGTGACTCCGGGTCGAGTTTCACCTATCTCTATCGCTGCGGAGAGCGCTCGGTCCAGGCCATGATGCGTGGCGAGGCGCTGCTCGTCGGGCGTATCGTACCGAACCCAGCACAGAATACGATGCAGGTCGAGGTCCGGGGTGTTACGGACGAACCGCTGCACGCCGAAGTATTCGATGCGCTCGGCAGGGCGTACCCAGTTTCCGCTACAGCGATACCGAACCCGAATGCTTCCACGCGCAGCACGACCGTGCAGCTTAACGTTTCCACATTGCCCGAAGGCGTCTATTGCATTCGCGTCGCGAACGGCGCCGCACTCGCGACGGGACGTTTTACAATCATTCGATAACTTTTTTAAAAAGTTGGAGTATTCGATTCGACGCGCAACAATAGACGATCTCGACGCCATCGTTGCGCAGCGCAAAGGCATGTCTGAGGAACTTCGCGTGGGCGACATGACGGCACTCGATTCGTCGCTCGTCCAGTTCGAACAATGGTTGAGGCCACGCATGAAGTCCGGAGAATATCTCGGTTGGTTAGCCGTCTCACCGGAAGGGCAGGTGGTAGCTGGCGTCGGGCTTTGGCTCGTAGAGTGGTTTCCATCGCTTCGCACCAAATATTCTCTTCGCGGATATATTCTGAATGTCTATACCGATCTGGAATATCGAAAACAAGGACTTGCGCGACGCCTGACCCAAACTGCGCTCGACTGGTGCCGCTCAAACGGTGTTGATATTATTGCTCTTCATGCGAGTCCGTATGGCCGGCCGCTCTATGAATCGCTTGGCTTCGAGCCTACCTCCGAGATGCGGATAATATTATCTCCAAAATAACCGAATCTCATCTCAGCGCCATTGCATCGGTTATTTCGTAATTTTGTGCATGGCAAAGTCAACAACAAAGAACAATCCGTCCGATCCATCGCAGTCCATCGAGTCTATCCTCGCTGAGAAGCGGCTTTTTAAGCCGAGCAAACAATTTTCTGAGAAGGCGCGCATTAGCACGATCGTCCAGTACGAAAAGCTGTATCGCGAGAGCATCCGCGATCCCGAGCGTTTTTTTGGAAAGCAAGCCGAAGAACTCGCGTGGTTCAAAAAATGGCGTAAGGTGATAGATCAACCATCCCCTTCCGCCTCCTTGAAAAGGAGTGGGGATACTTCCTTCGCATTTACCAAGTGGTTTGTGGGCGGCAAGATCAATGCGTGCTATAACTGCCTCGACCGGCATCTTACCACTTCGCGTAAGAATAAAGCGGCGATCATCTGGGAAGGGGAGAAGAGCACCAATGGTGCGTTCGAACAGCGCACGCTCACCTACGCTCAGCTTCATCGCGAAGTATCGAAAGCTGCGAACGTCCTGAAATCGCTCGGAGTAAAAACCGGCGATCGCATTGCTATCTATATGGGCATGACGCCCGAGCTTGCGATTGCAGTGCTCGCGTGCGCGCGTGTCGGGGCGGTGCATTCGGTGATCTTCGGCGGATTTTCTTCCGAAGCGATTCGCGACCGCGTGAACGATGCCGAAGTGAAGCTTATCATCACATCCGATGGCGCGTATCGGCGCGGGCAAACAGTCGAATTGAAAAAGAATGTCGATAACGCGCTGCGCACCGATGCGATGCGTGTTGATGGACGCGAGCATATTGTCGGAGGCTGCCCGACGGTCGAGAAGGTGCTCGTCGTAAAGCGGACGGGCGATGCGGTCGATATGTTTGCGGGCCGGGATGTCTGGTGGCACGAAGCGATGGCCGGAGCGAGCGCCGAGTGTCCCGCGACGCCGCTCGATAGCGAACATCCGCTTTTTATTCTCTACACATCGGGCACGACGGGCAAGCCGAAGGGTATTGTCCATACGACTGCCGGATATTTGCTCGGCACATATCTCACGACGAAATATATTTTCGATATTCGCGACGAAGATGTCTATTGGTGTACCGCCGATGTCGGTTGGGTCACGGGACACAGCTACATTCTGTACGGTCCGCTGGCAAACGGCGCGACGGTCGTGATGTACGAAGGCGCGCCGACCTATCCCGCGCCCGATCGTTTTTGGGACATCATCGAGCGCCACGGCGTCACCGTGTTTTACACTGCCCCGACGGCCATCCGCGCGTTCATCCGCGCTGGGGACGAGCATCCGAATAAGCACGACATGTCATCTTTGCGTTTGCTCGGAACGGTCGGCGAGCCGATCAATCCCGAAGCATGGATGTGGTATCATAGTGTGATCGGCAAGGGCCGCTGCCCGATCGTCGATACGTGGTGGCAGACGGAGACGGGCGCGATCATGATCTCGCCGATGCCCGGCGCAGTGCCGACGACGCCCGGCTCCGCGACGCTGCCGTTTTTCGGAGTCGAGCCGGAAGTCGTCCGCAAAGATGGTACGCCGTGCAAAGCAAATGAAGGTGGCTATCTCATTATCAAAAAGCCGTGGCCTTCCATGCTGCGCGGTATTTATAAAGACCCCGAGCGGTTTGAAAAACAATATTTTTCGGAATATCCCGGACTCTATTTCACCGGCGATGGCGCGCGCCGAGATAAGAAAGGATATTTCTGGATCATGGGCCGCGTCGATGATGTCATCAATGTGAGCGGACACCGGCTGGGCACGATGGAAGTCGAGAGCGCGCTGGTGGGAAATGAAGCGGTCGCGGAAGCGGCCGTCGTCGGAAGGCCCGACGAAATCAAAGGCTCGGCTCTCGTCGCGTTTGTGACGCTCAAGCAGGGATGGCCGGCCGACGAAACACTGAAGGAAAAACTCCGGCTGCATGTAGCCGAAGCGATCGGCTCGATCGCGCGGCCCGACGAAATCCGATTCACCGACGCGCTCCCGAAGACGCGCTCCGGCAAGATCATGCGCCGCCTGCTCCGCGAGCTCGCCTCGACCGGCTCCGTCGCCGGAGATACCACGACACTCGAAGATTTTTCAGTGCTGGAACGACTGCGAGCGGGGGAAGAGGAATAATTAAGAATTAAGAATTAAGAATTAAGAATGAAGAATGCACAGCGGGCCATTGTCTGAATCGTGATTATTGGGATTATTTGGATTTTCGAGACCGAAATTGAGTGCCGGAGGCACGGCATATTAGTAGCCCCGGGCAGCAGCCCGGTTAGGGTTTCAATTCCAAAGCGGAACCCAGTATTGTGATGTTTTGTAGAACTGTGAGGACTAAGGAAAGATAATATAATACTCGCGATTGTGGATTACAAGGACAGAATCACCATTGAGCCAGAAAAGCGTGGCGGTAAACCTTGCATTCGCGGCC
>DASZLH010000276.1:0-3944 GCA_035552495.1 Kapaibacterium sp. (SeqCode)
ATGGTTGAACGAAATGCCTCGCCAATCGACTGGAATCTTCCCGCCGCCCACTTTAGACGCACCTTCCCACCTGTTACCGCCATAGATCGTGAGGCCCGGAATCGGCGAAGTATATCCAGTCGGTGCGATCGAGCCACCGCCGATCTGCACCTGGTCCAGTGGAATGCCGAGACCAGTCGTAGCATCTGGCGGTAGGTCAATGCCAACATTGCCATTGTTGAGAATCGTCATCCGTTCCAAATCTTTGCCGGGTGTAATAGGCGGCGGATTTGGAATTGTTAGCGGATCTGGTGTCGTCGAAAGCCGGATCGCTCCACCTTGGCTTTTATAGTCGGCCAGGATAAGATCGCCGTATTGTTCGTGCAGAACGAGATCGTTGAGCTTCGATAAATTCGAATAAGTGGTGTCCGGAGAGCACGTGGTGGCCGACATTAGTCCGAGCGTGCCGAAGAAAATGCTGGTGGTGCCTGCGTTGCCGGGGGCAGTCTGGGATAGCCGGAGTATTGCAGGCTTCGCGTGCGTATCGGCAATCGAATCATAATCGATTTGCAACGCATTCTGCACGGTACTTGGCGTGCTTAACGCGGTCCCAATTCCGACCGGCGGCCAACTTGGCCACGGGACCGTATTGCTGCTGCCTTGCGCCATCGCGGCACTACTCCCACACATCAGGACCAAAAAGAATAACCTCGTTTGAATTCTCATATCGGACCTCCTTAGTTTTTAAATAATAAGTTCACTCAAGCCAGTTTGTTACAGGTACAAATTTGTGACCTGTAATTATGGGTACAAAGATACGAATAAATTCGCCACTACCAATAGCGTATTATAGCCAGCATCCAGGTGGCTGCCATTATTATGCAATGGAAATGCAGCGGGTAATAGGTAATAACATCAGATTCTTAAGGGAATCCAGCGGCCATTCACAGGAGACACTCGCGGAGATGGCGGGGGTTCATCGCTCATATATAGGGCATATAGAGCGCGGCGAAGGGAATCTTACTATATCGAATCTTTCCAAAATTGCAGAAGCATTGCATGTTCATCCCGGGATACTGTTTTTCGAGAGAGTATTCGAATGGGAGAGCCGAAACTAATTTTCAGTTCCGCTATTCAGGGTAGAGTTGATCTGTCGAAATTATTGACGGAAGGACGTATGCCGAGCGCCGCACTGCGGAGCATCAGAAAAGAGCAATCGAAATTACGCCCTGCTACAAATATGTCGTCCCTATCGGAGCGAATCTACATGCTCTCTCAATACCGAAATTTCGGAAACCAGTCGCCGCGGCCTTCGGGCGTGAAGTCGAACATATTCCAAATCGGCCAGATGGAATCGACGTGGCGCGAGTGCTGTCCGGGATCGGATGGTGCGTAGAGCAACTCGGTCCCGTAGGTGTGATAAATTCCGTCTGGCGTTTTCGAGAACACATTGAGGATCGGCATCTGATTGCCCTTCTCATTCTCGGCGAAGTAATCGGTATTGTAAGTGTTCGCGTTGGACGAGAGCAGTCGCACATTGTGCCAACCCCGTCCATCCGCCCAGCGGAGTGTCTTCTCGATCGGCGCTTTGGTCGCGACAACGAAATTCACTCGGTCGCGGATATGCGGCGCGGCACCATCGAGTCCATCGATAATCGAAGTGCAGGCCGGGCAGGCGTTCTCGTCGTTCGGATGATACATCATGCTGTAAAGAATAAGCGTCGGTTTATCCGGCGCGAAGAGCGACGAGAATTTCGTCTTACTCTTTTCGCCGTTTGTCACTTCCTCAAAAATATAATCTTCCTTGAGCTTGCCACCCATCGGCAATTCGCGCCGCATTTGCGCGACACGCTCGGTATGCCGGCGGAGCTCAATCTCTTCTTCGAGCAGCGAATTTCTCGTCGCGCGGTAATTTTCGTTCTCGTTGGGAAATCGTTTGGTATGGAGCATAGCTGTAAAGAATTAAAGTGGAAACAGCGATTATTTCGAAATCTTTCGTAGCGTTTCGGGAAGCTGATAGCCCTCTTCGCCATCCCAATCCAGAGGATATTTGTTTACGATCGCGTCGCGATTGAGTGGCCCATAAATATGGGGATAGAGAGCGCGGTTATTCATCGCATCTTCGTATTTAATCTTGGCATTTACTTTCGATTCATCGATTTCGAACAGATACATCGACTCATCATAGGGTGCAAGGAAATTCGCTACGGCGATTACCTGGTCCAACCTGGAACAATGAATGAATCCTTCTTTTTCCAGCGACTTCGGAGCGTACTCCGCCGCCGTTAACGCCTGTGCGAGATCCTCTTCCGTAACAAAGTGATAGATCATAAAGGTATATTGCCGTGCTTTTTCCAGGGATTGGTATCTTGCTTGTTTGCAAGCATTTGTAACGATCTGATTAGCCGGATGCGGGTTTCGGCGGGCTGGATCACGTCGTCGATGTAACCGCGCTCGGCTGCGATGAATGGGTTTGCGAAGCGGGCGCGGTATTCGTTGGTAAGCTCTTCGTCTCGCGAAGCAGCCATTGCTGCACTACCCGTGCGTTCGGCTTCGGCAATTTCTTTTCGGAAGATAATTTCGACGGCGCCTTTTGGCCCCATAACGGCGATCTCGGCGGTCGGCCACGCATAGTTTATATCACCGCGAATGTGCTTGGAGTTCATCACGTCGTACGCGCCGCCATACGCTTTGCGCGTTATCACCGTAACTTTGGGCACCGTCGCTTCCGCAAATGCGTAAAGCAATTTCGCGCCATGCCTTATAATACCGCGCCACTCCTGATCGGTGCCCGGTAAAAATCCAGGCACATCTTCGAAAACGACAAGCGGAATATTGAACGCATCACAAAAGCGAACGAAGCGCGCGCCTTTTGTCGCGGAGTCAATATCGAGCACGCCCGCCATCGATAGCGGTTGGTTCGCAACGATGCCAATTGCCTCGCCATCCAATCGCGCGAAACCGACAATGATATTAGTGGCGAAATCTTTATGCACTTCGAAGAAGCTATCGCGATCGATAACCTCCAGGATTATCGAATGCATATCGTAGGGCTTATTCGATTCATCCGGAATAATGCTATTCAGTGGCAAACACATTCTGGCCGCGTCGTCCTCAGTCATAATGCGTGGCGTCTTCTCTTTATTATTCTGCGGAAGATACGATAGCAATTGGCGAACGCCATCGAGGCATTCGAGTTCGTTCGGCATCGCGAAATGAGCGACACCAGATTTCTGCGCGTGCGTATCCGCGCCGCCTAATTGCTCGCTTGTCACATCTTCGTGCGTGACGGTCTTGACGACATTCGGTCCGGTGACGAACATGTAGCTCGTGCCTTCGACCATAAAAACAAAATCGGTGATCGCCGGAGAATAGACGGCTCCGCCGGCACATGGTCCGAGCACCGCCGATATTTGGGGCACAACGCCGGAAGCCAGTGTATTGAGCAGAAAAATATCGGCGTAACCGCCGAGCGATACAACACCCTCCTGAATACGCGCGCCACCCGAATCGTTTAGGCCGATGATCGGCGCGCCGGTCTTCATCGCCATCTCCATGACCTTCACGATCTTCTCGGCGTGCGCTTCGGAGAGCGAACCACCGAAGACAGTGAAATCCTGACTAAAGACATACACGAAGCGTCCGTGAATACGGCCGCATCCAGTCACCACGCCATCGCCGAGCGGGCGCTGTTTGTCGAGTCCGAAATCGTGCGAACGATGCCGAACGAACATGTCGAACTCCTCGAAGCTGCCTTCATCGAGTAATAATGCGAGCCGTTCGCGCGCGGTAAGCTTGCCTTTTTTATGCTGGTCTTCCAGGCGCTGCTCTCCTCCGCCGAGCAGCGCTTCACTGCGGTATTGGGCGAGCAGGTCTTTGGTATCGATCGAAGATGCTGGCGATGGTTGAGACATTGGAAAAAATGGTTGCGAGCCGAAATAACAACCACAATGTCCCTCGAATTC
>DASZLH010000277.1:0-12523 GCA_035552495.1 Kapaibacterium sp. (SeqCode)
CATTTACGGTAATTATGAATTATGAACGATGAATTATGAAATAAATGGTAATTCGTCATTCCTACATTCCGCATCGCTAATGTTCTCCGTTATCGCATTTTTTAGTCCGACGACCTGATATTGTGAAGAAGAATCGCGCAAAAATCATTATCATTCTCCTCTTTATTGCCGGGGCAATCTACGCATTGTACCCGACGTATAAGACGCAGCAATTAAAGACCGAACTCGACCAGTTTGGCAATACTCCGCAGGACTCTCTGAAAAAAATCGCATGGCAAAACGAGAATGCCGAGGATTTAAAGAACGATCAGGCGAAGGCGATCAAGCTTGGGCTCGATCTCCGCGGCGGTATTTATGTCACGATGGAAGTCGATGTCCTGAAATTTATCGAGGAGCAGGCGCTGCAAAAAGACGCCGTGTTCCAGCAAGTCCTCGATGCGACCGAGAAAGACGAGGCAACGACGGAAAACCCGATCGTCCCGATGTTCGTCCAGCATTTTAACGAGATAGCTCGGCCGAAAGGCAAATCGCTCGCGAATTATTTTTATTTTAGCGGCGCTGGAAATGGCGATGACGCAAGCATCGAGAAAGCCTTGCAGGCGGGCGTCGATGAAGCCGTCGATCGCGCGATCGAGATCATCCGCAACCGTGTCGATCAGTTCGGACTCACCGAACCGACGATTCAGAAAGAGGGAAATCGGCGAATCATCATCGAGCTTCCGGGCGTCGGCGATCCTACGCAGGTCCATCAGCTATTGCAAGGAACGGCGCAGCTTGAATTCCGCCTGCTCAAAGACCCACAGATCGTACAGCGCGTGCTCGAACGCATCGATAAACATTTGGCCGGCGATACGAGCCTTGCACGACTCATGAAATCCGATACAGCGAAATCGGCAGACAGTGCCAAGGCGGCAATGGCTGCGGTCGATTCTGCCAAGAAGGCAGAGGCCAGCAAATCCGAGGCTAAAGCGAAAGATTCTTCTGCAGTAAAAGCGATGACGGCCCAAAAGTTAAGCCCGGAAGACTCCGCGCATCGTGCCGATTCGATTGCCGAGATCGGCATGACGCAGGACCAGAAATATCAGCGGTATGTCAAGCTTCACCCATTCACGTCTATCATGACGAAAGGGATGAACCAGCAGACCGGCGATATTTTCGTCTCGGAGTCCGACCGTCAGCTTATTAAGACGCTCCTGAACCGTCCCGATGTGAAGCCACTCTATCAGGATGAGGTGGCATTTATGTTCAGCCGCCCATTGCCGACTGCCAAAGCGAACGAGAATGTTTATGAACTTTACTTCCTGAACGGGCAGCCGGAATTAACCGGTAAAGTCATTACGGATGCGCGAGCGGACATCGATCCTTCGAGCGGCAAACCGGAAGTAAATATGCAGATGGACGACGAAGGCACGCGTGTTTGGCGCCGTGTCACGAAGGCGAACATCAACAAGAAGATTGCGATCGTGCTCGATAGCGTGGTCTATTCCGCACCCGTTGTGAACGGCGAAATTCCAAATGGCAATTCGCAGATCACCGGATCTGGCGATATGACGGAGGCGAATCTACTCAAGATCGTGCTGAAAGCGGGTGCGTTGCCTGCGCCGGTGAAGATCATTCAGGAATCTGTTGTCGGGCCGTCGCTCGGAGCCGATTCTATTTCGAAGGGCACCTGGTCGATCATCTGGAGTTTGATCGTCGTGATCCTCTTCATGGCATTTTATTATGTCACGGGTGGTATTGTGGCCGATATGGCCGTTGTCATTAACTTGCTATTTACGGGGGCTGTGCTTGCAACCTTTGGCGCGACGCTTACGCTGCCCGGCATGGCAGGACTGGTGCTTACCGTCGGTATTGCGGTGGACGCGAACGTGCTTATTTACGAGCGCATCCGTGAGGAGCTTGCGCTCGGCAAATCGCTCAAGCTCGCAATGGACGATGGTTACCGCCGTGCGTTCGCTCCGATCTTCGACGGCCACTTAACGGCATTCTTCTCCGGTGTTATCCTCTATGCATTCGGTACCGGCACGGTACAGGGATTTGCCGTGACGCTCATGATCGGTATTGCAGCATCGCTCTTTACAGCGATCGTTATCACTCGCGTGATCTTCGATCTGCTCATGGAGCGCAACCCTGAACTTATAAAATTTGGATAAGCAACGAGTAAGTGAGCAATGAGTAACTACGTAAAACGTTACCATCGCTTCGTTCTCGTTACTCGTTACTTCGTTACTCGTTACTGAACGTATGAGATTCTTTCGAAAAACAAGCATTGATTTTATTGGCAAGCGCCGGACGTGGTATGTCGTCTCGATTATCATCACGCTGGCAGGCATTGCCTGGGCGCTCGTGCGCGGCGTGGAGTATGGTATCGACTTCGCCGGCGGCACGGAAGTGCAGTTGCAATTCCAGCGCGATGTCAGTATCGAGCAGACGCGCTCCGCGTTAGACAAAGCTGGCATTCGCGGAGCCGAAGTCAAGTATTATGGCAAGGACCAGGCTGGTATACTCATTCGAGTGCGCGAAGGCGCACAGGGCGGGGTGCAGGCGACGGAAGCCACCAAACATGTCTTGGGTGCGATCGCTACCGGCTTTCCCGATAATAAAGCGCAACTTCTGCAAGAGCAGCACATCGGTCCGAAGATCGGCGGTGAACAGCGCACGAATGCCATTCTCGCTGTGACGTTTACATGTATCGTTATCCTGATTTATCTCGCTTTTCGATTTCGATTCGTCTATGGACTGGGGGCGGTGGTCGCCATTGTGCATGATGTACTCGTCGCATTCGCATTTGCGGTAATCTGCAACGGATTGGTGCCGTGGCTCAATCTGGAGATGAACTCCACGCTGCTCGCTGCATTTTTGACGATCGTCGGTTTCTCGGTCAACGATACGGTTATCATCTTCGACCGTATTCGCGAGGACCAGCGCAAGTATAAAGGCCAGACGCTGAAAGAGATCATGAACCGCGCGATCAACGAGACGCTGCCGCGAACGATCATTACATCCGGTACCGTCTTCCTGACACTGCTCGTGCTGTTCATCTGGGGTGGGGAAGTGTTGCGCGGGTTCGCGTTCACGATGCTCATCGGTGTTATCACCGGTACGTATTCCTCGATTTTCGTAGCCTCGGCTATCGCGTACGATTGGCTCGAGCGAGGTAAAGGCGCGCCGGCGACTGCAACCACTTCCGCGCGCAAGCCAGCCGCCCCGAAGCGCGTTCCCGCAACGGTCTAAACTTGTCTGAACTCTGATTTTTGCGATTAGATTGATTGGCTCATGAGGGTTTAACTTCATCAGTTTTCAATCACTTCAATTACAAAAATCAGAGATAGACAGAAGGATCAAAATTCGGACAGAATCAATTAATCCCTGCACACTGTTTCCTTTGCATGAACTCGACCTTCGAAGCATCACCGGACCGGCTTTCCATTCACTTGACGGGCGATCTCATCGGCGGTGCCGACGCGATGAAGTTTGCGGTATTGCTGCGTGAATCGCTGGCGGAAAAGCGATTGAAGCGTGTGGAAGTCGATGCCTCGGGTGTAGGCTTTGTCAATAGCTCTGGCTTGGGTATGCTTATTGCCGCGCGTCAGGCTGCGCAGGAGCATGGCGCCGAATTCCGTTTGCACCAGCCGGGCGACCAGCTAAAAAGCTTGCTCGATGTTACCAAGCTGACTGAGATATTAGGAGTTGCTTAAAATACTAAAAGCGCTAAAGTGCTAATTTATTATTGAGAGTCTTAGCACGTCAGCACTTTTAGCATAGTAGCACCCTCTAGGATCTCTTACTTTTACTCGGCACTTTCGCGCCTTTCTCACGTGCTTCGCTAAGCCCAATGGCTATAGCTTGCTTGCGGCTCGTGACCTTCTTGCCGGAGCGTCCGCTCTTCAGTGTACCTGATTTCTCTCTGCGCATCGCGCTCTCGACCGATTTCTGCGCCGCCTTACCATATTTACGTGGCATGATATAATTCACCTCCTTCTTATAGAACCACAGTTCAACATCCATACCGAGTAGCGAAAAAATGAGCAGCAAGAAATATATCGACTGGAGTGTATTGTGAATGAGGTATCTATGGAGTATGACTTGAACTTATCAATTTGAGGATTGTTCTTAGGTGCGCCCATTTCCAAGGGGTTAAAACGTGCGCGTTTTTTTGCGGCTTTTTTTTTTACCCATGCCAAGCACCATTATTCTCGGCGCCCAATGGGGCGATGAAGGCAAAGGAAAGATCGTCGATCTTCTCGCTCGTAATGTCGATATTGTCGCGCGTTATCAGGGCGGCGCAAATGCCGGCCATACCATCAAGCTTCCGGATGGCCGCGAATTCGTCCTTCATTTAATCCCCAGCGGGATTTTCCATCCTGACGTAATCTGCGTCATCGGCAATGGTGTCGTCATCGACCCTGTCGCATTGTTGGAGGAGATACATGCTGTTGAGCGCGAAGGCATTAGTGTCCGTGGCCGTCTTTTTATCTCGCATAACGCGCATCTCATTATGCCGTATCATAAGATGCTCGATGTCGCTGCCGAAGAGCGTATGATGCGTAAAGATGGCAGCGCTGTCGGTACGACGGGCCGGGGCATCGGTCCGGCCTACGAGGATAAATTTGCTCGCAAAGGAATCCGCATTGTCGATCTCCTCGATCGCGAAACACTGCGCGAAAAATTGCGGCGGAATATCGATGAGAAAAACGAACTGCTCGAAAAATTTTATGGGTCGAGCCAGTTGTGCGATGTCGATAAACTGATTGCAGAATACGAAGTATTCGATCGGGAGATGGATGCGTATATCACCGACACGTCGCTCATGCTCAATCGCGCGCTTGCGCAGGGCAAATCGCTGTTGCTCGAAGGCGCTCAGGCGGCGCTGCTCGATATTGATTTTGGGACGTATCCCTTTGTGACATCGAGCAACCCCACGGCGGGCGGGGCTTGCACCGGACTTGGCATTCCACCCATGGCGATCGACCGCGTGATTGGCGTGGCGAAGGCGTACACCACGCGCGTTGGCAATGGGCCATTCCCGACCGAGCTGCTCGATGCAACCGGCGAGCGCCTGCGCGAAGTAGGCCGCGAATATGGTGCAACAACTGGACGCCCACGCCGATGTGGCTGGTTCGATGCCGTCGCGGTTCGATATACAAATATGATCAATGGTGTATCGAGCATAGCGCTGACGAAGCTCGATGTGCTTTCGGACATGCCGGAAGTAAAACTCTGCACACATTACGAGCGCCTATCGGACGGACGTGAACTCGAACACTTTACGACCGATCTCAAACAACTTTCGAATATTCGTCCGATCTATGAATCGTTCGAGGGCTGGACTTCCGAACAGATGAAAGGAGCGACGAGCCGCGAAGAGCTTCCTGCGCCGGTGCAGCGTTATCTCGATGCCCTCGAAGCACAAGTTGAGTGCCCGCTCGAACTAATTTCGATCGGTGCGGGACGGCATGAAACGCTCACCTCTAAAGAATTGGCATCGTAAGCGTTCTTCCAACCTTTGTTTCTGCATAAATTCATCGTTAAAGCAGTTTTTAGCGCAATTCTACGGAACCGTTCGCGGTGCTTTAAGCGTCCTACACGCGCGCCCATTCGAATGGGGGCTTCAACCTGACTTTATGGGCCTCGAAGGGTTATTCATTAAGGCATGATTCAATACATAATTCGGCGCATACTTCTGTTTATTCCGACGCTGTTTGCCATTACGGTCATCAGTTTTATTATTACCCGAATGGCGCCCGGCGATCCGGCTGAACTCAAAGCCGGAGCCGGCGGCGAAGGTGGACAGCGCGCCAATCAGCAGATCAACGAGCAGATCATCAAGCAAATCCGCGCGCAGTGGCATCTCGATAAACCGATTTGGTATTGGACCGTTCTTACCGATGAGAAAGATAACAACGGAGACCTTAAGTCGATCAGTGACCGCCTGACGTTTCATTGGAACGGCACCCAAAATGGATACCACCTTTGGATGGCCGATGTCCTCAGTGGAAATTTTGGCAATTCCTATCAGGACCAGCGTCCTGTTATGGAGAAAATTTTGGAGCGTCTTCCCATTACCGCAACGCTCGCTATCATTTCGACATTTCTCTCCTTTATTATTGCGATCCCGATCGGAATTTATTCCGCTGCCAAGCAGCGAGAAAATAGTAAGGTTGATAAGTCGGTCTCGACGACTCTTTTTATTTTGTACTCGCTGCCCAACTTCTGGATCGCGACAATGTTAATAATCTTTTTCGGCGGCGGCGATTTCCTTGCGTGGTTTCCGAACAATGGTCTGCATGGCAACGATTATCCGTATGGGAGCTGGATGGCCAATACCGGCGATTTGCTTTGGCACATAATCCTCCCGATTTTCTGCTACACTTATGCAAGTCTTGCCTATCTTTCGCGGCAGATGCGCGGATCGATGCTCGAAGTAATTCGCCAGGATTACATTCGGACGGCGCGCGCCAAAGGGCTTTCCGAACGGATCGTTGTCTATAAGCACGCTCTGCGTAACTCGCTAATTCCCATAATTACGATCATGGCTGGTATTCTGCCATCTCTCGTCGGGGGTTCGATTATTCTCGAAACCATCTTTTCCATTCCCGGCATTGGGCTGCTGGAGTACAATGCGATTCTCGCGCGTGATTATCCGGTTGTACTCGCATCCTTTATGATTACGGCTATCCTGACACTGGCGGGTATTCTGATTTCCGACATTATGTATTCCGTAGCCGATCCACGAATCGCTTTTTCGAAACGCGAGGGGTAATTTCTTCCAGGACGATTAAATACACTACGAATGAGTAACGAGACCAAACCTTACACGGAAGAAAACGAAGCTGGAAATCAGCCCTTAGCGGACACACTTGTCGAACCTTCGAATGTCGGGCATGAGTATCTCATCGGGCAGCAGACGAGTCAGCCGGCTCCGCTGCCAGAGGTCATTCCCTCCGGAGAAACGGTGGAAGAGTCGAAGCGGCTGGCCGCCCGCAAAGCGGTGACGCAATCGTTCTGGAGTTTGGTACGGCACCAATATAAGAAAAACCGTGTGGCAGTTTATGCGCTCTACGTCGTCTATTTTTTATTCGCGGTCGCAATTTTAGCGGACGTACTTGCCAACGATAAGCCGCTGTATGCTAATTATAAGGGTACGGTCTATTTCCCGGTATTCAAGCAGTATTTAGTCGATCTTTCGCTCGATCGTTGGAGTCCGGACCTCGTTACTGCCGATTGGAAAGACCTCGATCAATCGGGAGATTTAAAAAGCGCAATATGGCCGCCAATTCGGTATTCCGAGTCGAACGAAGATCTCGAAAATGCGCTCACGCCGCCCAGCTCTAAACATTTATTGGGGACGGACGGTATTGGCCGCGATGTGCTATCCGGGATGATACATGGCTCGCGGATCGCGTTATCCATCGGATTTGTCTCGATGTTTTTCGCAATAATCATCGGCGTGGTGCTGGGGGCGCTCGCCGGATTTTATGGCGGCTGGGTCGATAGTTTAATATCGCGGCTGATCGAAATTGTTTTTACACTGCCAATCTTTTTCCTAATCATCACAATTGTTGCGATCGTTCAGCAAGGCTCGGTGTGGCTTATCATGGTGCTTATTGGAATAACCGGTTGGCCGGGTGTGGCGCGATACACACGCGGAGAATTTTTGCGCGTACGCAATATGGACTTTGTATCCGCGGCTACTGCGCTTGGATTTAAAGACGCACGAATCGTTTTTCGGCATGTGCTTCCGAACTCGCTCGCTCCGGTATTGGTCACGGCTGCCTTCGGAATCGCCGGCGCAATTTTAACGGAAGCGGGACTGTCCTTCCTGGGATTTGGCGTGCCGCCGACGGTCGTCACCTGGGGCAGCGTGCTCAACGATGCCCGCAACGATATCCATGCGTGGTGGCTTGCAGTGTTTCCGGGACTCGCGATCTTTCTTGCCGTCGTGGCATACAACTTAGTCGGAGATGGCCTTCGGGATGCGCTCGATCCACGGCTTCGCGATTAAAGGCGGTCGCTGCAAAAAAAATACAGTGAAATCGTTTCTTTTTGTAAAATGCGGAACCAAACAAGCCTAAAAATCAATGTTTTGCAATCCCGATTAAAAGGAGCCGGCTCCGATTTTCAAAAGAGCCACAAAGCGTGTTTGGCAAGCCCAGAGGAGTTGCAGTTCGGGGGTAAGCATCGGCTGCGATTGTGCCCATCGTTCGAGTAGGATGAAGCGGGTTTGATTGGCAACAGAATTTATCATAGAATACATACATACTAAGAAATAGAAATGCTTTGGACATCAGAATTAGCGGAATATTTGGAAGACGCTCCGTGGCCTGCGAATAAAGCGGAGCTTATCGACTACTGCGAGCGTATCGGCGCTCCGCCTGCCGTGGTTCGGAATCTCGAAGAGATCGAAGATGAAGACGAACAGTTCGAGTCGATCGGAGAGGTCTGGCCAGATTATTCTCCGGAAGACGATGAATTTTATTACGATGACGAATTGAACGAGTATTGATCCTCGTGTGGCGCCGAACTTTAGTTCGGCAAAAACAACGTTGCGGACTACGACTGCCATAGCGGTCGGCGATAGGTCCGGCGCTACACTGCTTTGTTCGGCATATTGCTTGCACATGAATGGCCGCTGACGAACTCATCTCACCGTTCCAAACTTTTGAAGGGACTCGATCGCATTGCGGTTCTAAGTCAAGATAAGCTCCGGGCGGGCGTGTCATTCTTTATGGGGTGCTCGCTGGTCTCGGTAGCGCTCTCTGGATTACTGATCGTGGGGTTTGCCGGCCCGCAAAAAGCGATGGCCCAACTTACCGGCCCCGAAGAGCGAGAAGCGCGGTTTGCACCTCCCGGCGAAGTGGTAGTCGTGAATTTCGAAGGAAACCATGCTCTCTCGACAGATGAATTATTGACGGTCGTTACGACGAAGGCGACCGGATGGAGCTCTCGTTTTCTTTATTCGATCTCCTTTAAAAAGTTAGGCGCGACCTACGAGATGTTCGATGCCACGATGGCACAGCATGATACAACCGTCCTGAACGAGTACTATCGCGATCACGGGTATCTGGAAGCGAAGAGCACGTATCGCGTTAGTCCGAACCGCGACGATCTTCGGGAGTACGAAATTTATCTGCGGAATGAGCGGCTGCGAAAAGCCTCGCCGAATGAGAGTCGGAGTAATGCACCGAAAATTCGGGACACCGTGACCTTCACTATCCATGAAGGGCCACCGTTTACAATCGCGCGAGTTGCCGTGGAAGGTCTCGAATCGCTGCCGAACGAATTCCAGCCGGAACTGACCGAGCACATGACGATCAAAGCCGGCGAGCAATGGTCGCGCCCGGTTGCCGCGAAGGAAGCCCAGCGGTTGACGGGCATTATGGTCCAGAGCGGCTATCCGAATTTCAAAGCCGATACAATTATCGTCGAACATATCGTTGGCAAACGGACCGTGAACGTCTTACTTTACTTCAGGCCGGGCCATCGCTATCGGTACGGATCGATTCATATTATCTGGGACACGACATCGGCCGAGCGATCGCAGGTGGCTGCGAAAGTCATCCTTTCGCAGCTTTATATCGATAGCGGACATTGGTACATGCTCTCCGAAATCCAGCGAAGTGAGACTCGCTTATATAAACTGGGGACGTTCGACCTTGCACGAATTTCTCTCGATACGAATTATATCAACACGATACCCGATTCCCTGCGAGATTCTGCCATTGTACCAGTCGATGTCAATCTTCGGATGCGGCTGCGCGCTGAAATACCATTGAGCATATTTGGGGGTACTGGAAGTCAAGGTCTTGTTCTTGGCGGATCGGTAGGATTCACAAACCACAATTTTACTCAGTCGGCGGATAATCTTAATTTTCAAGCTTCCTGGCAACCGCTTCCAACAACCCAGAGACATTATAGCTCCAATATCGATTATCTTCTTCCATATATTGGCCTCGATCGAATTCCACTCATTCTCGGTATTGGAGCGAGCGAACAGGACCAATTCCCAGTAGCAAGTGACCCTACTGTACCTACCTATACACAAAGGTCATATTCGGCACATGCCGGGACAAGTATTATTCTCAGTAAAACGGATGATAAAACAACTATCAATCCTGACTTGCTGATCGATTACATTGTATCGACCGGTGTAGATAGCGTACTTAAATATTTACCATCGCATCAGGTTAATCTTCTCCCTTCCGTTACATATCAGGATGATCGTACAAATAACCTGATTAATCCAACATCCGGCAATTTTCTTTCGATGTCGGCGGAATTTGGAGTTCCAACGCGGCTTTTTGGAAGTCCAAGTTCGTATTATGTTAAGGCAACGATCCCGACTTTTAAATACTATCATGACTTCTCTGACACAGGTCTGGATGTTATTGCTACACGCCTGCAGGTCGGAGCGTCCTGGCTTTTTAAGTCGTCCGACACTACGCGCGATCCTTCGCTCGATCGACGCTTTTATGGTGGCGGTGCTATTTCCAATCGGGGATGGGGCGAGCAATCGCTTGTAGTTTCAAATAACCTGAATCCGGTTCGTAACGCATTATATGGTGGATATAATGATTTAGAAGCAAACGTGGAATTTCGCTGGGCTCCATTTAATTACCCCGGTGGAGGGTGGACATCCTGGCAATCGTTTTCCTCTTCAGTGCGGGTTGTTATGTTCTACGATATTGGAAACGTATGGGATAACACGCTCTGGAGCGATGTGAAAGAAGCATTGAAGTTCTCGATGCTCGCGCAGTCGATCGGGCTTGGTTTGCGCTATAATACTTTTTTTGGAGCGTTGAGAATTGATTGTGGATTCAAGCTTTATGATCCGAGCGGGCGCTTTGACAATAACACTAATGAAATTACTACAAATAGTCAGGGAGGATGGTTATTCTCTTCTCACCGCGTATTATTTCATTCTGGCTATACCTTTAACTGGCATTTCGGTTTAGGTCAGGCATTTTAAGTTCACTTCATTTTCCAAATCTCACAGGGATACGGTCCGCGGTTGAAACGGGCGACGAGCGAATCGCTCGGAACGAGCAATGCCGGATGAGAAGCATCCCCATGAAAGCGCGTCAGGTCGCTCGCAGATTGCAGGAAAAGATAAGCATTGGGTTCTTTCCGCATCGCTTCCAGGACGCGCGGTGCGATCTCGTAATCTTCGAGATAAGCATGTTGAATATCCTGCCGGCCGACCTGGTCTAAATAATAATAGACAAAGCCACCTGCGAACGTATATTGCTCGTGCAATTTTGTTTCATCGCTCGAAGCCGTGAGCGATTGTAATTCGTCGATGCCATGTAAACTGTAGGTCGTTACAGTGAATAGCGAATATGGCGGCAAATGGATCGCGGCCCACTGAATCGCATCGTTCGCATTGCGGCGGACGTCCCGCACTTCCCTCAGCAGCCGTTCCTGCTTCTGAATTCTCGGCCACGAGCCGGCAATACCAATAATGACAACGACTCCAACGGAAGCATATGCAACCCGGCCAAATATTCTATAAAGCATCCACGGCTTCAGAGCTTTTCCAATTTCTTCGGCAAACGCGCACCATGCCCATGCGGAAATAACGCATGTGAGAATCGCTATCTCTGTCAATTGAGTCTTGACAAGGTAAATAGTGACAAGCAGTGTTGCTGCCGCAATAACAATACTTGCAAGAAATGGAAGCATCCGCCGAACGCGTGCGATCTCCGGGTTTGGATATACCGCAAGGACCAGCATAGCGAACGTCAGCAGCGGGAGAGCAATGAGTATATTCGTGAAAAGCAATAGCGTTGCCACGAGTGCAAGTATAGCTATCCCAAACAAATCGAATGGGCCATTACGATTAAATTGGGCGCGGAAGACATGATTCAGTACCAGACCTACGATAGGAAGGAGGAGCAGAATACGCGCGCCTATCGTAAAATAAAGAGAGCTGTAGTAGTCGATACGATCGCGAATAAACTGCCCCAGGTCCGGAGCATTCAGTGAAAGAAAACGATTGGTGCGAGTCGGTGAAGCTTCGACGATATAGAGCGATACGCCGATTAAGACTGCATAAGCCGCAACCGCGATCATTCTTCGAGAACCAGATTGTAATTTCCACAATGCCCGAATGTGTCGCCACTCCAGCGCCAACGAGCCGAGCAGAACGACGTGTACCATTACAATTGCCGGTTCTTTCGAGAGTATGGCGAGACATCCGAAGAATATTCCTGTCAGCCAATACTTCATTTTTGCTTCGCGCAGCCCTCGCAATCCGAAGTACCAGGCAGGTGTGGTGAAGGCAAGCTCTAATCCGTATGTCAGGTCGCTATACCAGAAAAAGACATTTAAGATAGAGGTAAAAACGAGAAAATAGAGCACGATCGAAATTTGCAGCGCGTACCATCGTTCAGAAATATAACGCGCGGTGAGTCCAGCGAAGGTTAATCCGGTGAGCAGGGCAACCGTGAGCGTCAATTGCCACCAGAAGGGATGCTGCCAGCCAGCGGTATGTGTCAGCACCCATGCTGTTATTGCGAACATG
>DASZLH010000278.1:0-4788 GCA_035552495.1 Kapaibacterium sp. (SeqCode)
TGGCGCCGGGAATTTGCGCGCTCGCCGTGCCGGAACCGGCCATCGTTAATGCACTCCCAAGGATGAGCAGTCCAATAGCTTTTGCAAATATTTTTTTCATATAAAAAATTTTCATAAAAGGTATAGATTAATGTCTTTCCGCAGTGCTTGACCAATAAGCGCGCCGAACGAAGACCATTTGGCTCGGATGAGCGATTACTTTTTGCTAATAACTCGTCTGAACTGGGATTTATGGGATATGAATGGGATTTTTTGGATGTGGGATGAAAAGAATACTGATGAAGAGAGATATTATTGAAGTAAGAATAGCTTAGAGAGAGAATAAGGATAAAAAAAGAATACTGACGGAAATGATAAAGACAAGATACTGGTGGAAGGATAAAAGATAGGATACTGTGGAAGGATAAAGATAGGATGGTAGAAAGCATAAAGCAAGATTCAGGCAAAATCCCAAAATCCCACATCCCAAAAATCATTCTCATATCCCACACATCTCAGTCAGCGAAGCTTCCCACGTCCCAATCTTTCGGGGGAAGCTCTTCGCGGTAATGCTTGACGTATGTAATATAATTCGTGGCTCCTTCGCGGACCATTTCGCGCTCGTCTTCATTCAGAGGACGTAAAACTTTCGCTGGGATTCCAGCGATAAGCATTCCGGGGGGCACGATGGTCCCGCCCAGCACGACAGCTCCTGCGGCGACCAGCGATCCTTCGCCGATAACGGCACGGTCGAGCACGACCGCATTCATGCCGATGAGCGCGCCGTCCTTAACAGTACAACCGTGGAGCACAGCGCCATGCCCGACTGTCACATTCTCACCGATCCAGGTAGGGTTCGCAAAATGCGTGACGTGGATGGTGACGTTGTCCTGAATATTGGTATTGCGGCCAATGCGAATGCGCTCGACATCGCCGCGCACGACGGAGTTGAACCAGATGCTGACGTTCTCGCCAAGTACAACATCGCCGATGACGCGCGCGCCCGCGGCAAGAAAGACGCTCGAGTGGATGCTTGGCGCTTTGGCACCGAAGCCATAGAAGCTCCCCGATTCGACGGGAGAGTTAACGGGTGATTCTTTTTCGTGCAACATGGGACAGTTTTTTATTATTTGCAGCTATGAATTTGTCCGCGCCTCAACCTGCGCATCCCGAAGTTTCGTACACTCCTCGCAGGGGCAGATCATGCGGAGATAGTCCCAGGAGTAAATACCAGTATCGTGCCCATCTTTCCATCGCGCCTGCACACCATACCCACCAATGGGCGCCAGCGCATCGAGTTCGTTCATGCCCGGCTTGAAAACCTGTAGCGGCGGCGGGCGGTACACTTTGCCAAACAACATCTCCCCCTTGCACGCGGCGCACGGGCACTCCTCCCGCAGATAGGCTAACGGATACTGCGAAACATGCCCGTCATCCCAGGCGACAATTAGTGAGTCATTCTCTCGTTTAATGGATATCGCTCGCATTCAATTCGTAGACTGTGTTTCAGGTCTTGGGGGCGCTTGTTCGATCGGATAACTACTGGGAGGAACGAACCGGCGGGGGTCTATCGGGTTTACGGTATCGATGGAGATCAGCCGCAGTTCGTGTCCGTGGTTACCAGAACCTTCCGTCTTTCCAATCACAAGTCCTCCCCACTCGATCAGATATTGAGGTCCCATCGTAAATTTCCAAACGTGGGCATGGAGCCCTAACACCGTAGTATCGCCTTGTAACGCATACCCCTGTGCTCCAAAATAGCTAGCGAATTCTTGCTCGGAAGAAGGTACATCGCCGGGTGAAAGATGGGAAAGACTATCGAGAACATGATCCACGATGTGATATGCTTTATGGTGCATTGAATCGATATTGATGATCTCAGCCCCATGTTTCACACTGAAGGTAAACGTTGGGCGAAACCCGCGCGGGTCGAGCAGCTCGAAGTGTGCATCGTGCGCCTCGACAGTTCCAAAGCTATCGATGAATAAGTCCTCGGTACCGCGGGTATCGCCAAAATATTCGAAGTGCATTGCAGCGTGACGCACCGCATACGGGTGAAAATTATTGTGCCCGCCGGGAGGAAGTTGTTTGCTGCAGGATGCCATCGCAAGAGCAAACACACTCCCGATGAATACCGCACGGACGATGCTCGAATGATACTTTAGCATTCCTAATTATTTAAATCGTACTATACTTTAGGATCGTTTGCCGATGATCCGATAATAGATCGCTAATAATGCGATCGCGCCCAGAGCCGCGAGGACAAACCACACGGCGCTTCCCGCCGCGCTAATATTCAATACGCTCGCAAGTATGCCTATGACGATCGAACCGATAAGACCGACGATCGACGAAACGACGCAGCCACCGGGATCGACACGTTTTACACCAGCGCGAATAGGTGCCAGCAGCTTGGCTATGACCCCAAGCGCAATTCCAATCAGCGCGATCCAAAGATATGACATGAAATAAGCTTTAATTTATATGCGTACGCACAGCAGATTCACTTCGTTATTTTCAGTAACGGTCCTAAGCAAATCACTTGCGGTCGTGCTAACAAGCATTTGGCGCTTTTCGTCGATGAGTTGAAAAGAAAATCTCGCGCGTGTAAGCAAGTCAAGTAAATCGGCTGCTCCGTTCGTGCGACGCTCGTTCAGGCCGCGCGGCCAGAACTCGGCAAAGAGCGCGAGCGGTTCCGGCCGGGCGAGCAATGACTGCGCCCCGCGCAGCACATCGAGCTCCGCGCCCTGAACATCCAGAATAATAATATTGGGAGCCGGATGAACTTGAGCGATAAAATCATCGACGGTCAGGACCTCGACAGCAACATGATCGCGTCCTGCAACAGCTTGCAGTTGATGGTCGCCAGAATTCGTTGGGCTAATTGAAAGTGCCGCAACGCCTTCCATTGCTCCTACGGCTGCCGGAATTGCGGTCACATTCGCAGCATGATTTTCTTTTATCGTCCGCGAAAGCATCTCAAAATTCTTCGGCTCGGGTTCGAATGCGTAGACCGTGCCATTTTTTCCTATGCGCTCCGATGCCAGTAGTGCATAATAACCCAAGTTCGCGCCGATATTATAGACGACCATGCCCGGCTTCACGCGCTCTCGCACGAGCCGCGATTCATACGGCTCATAGTTCCGGTACATAATAAGCTGGTGCGCTACCCCTCCGTCCTCGGCAATCACATACATAAACTTACCGGACAAATTTGGGACCGCGATTTTCTGAACGCCCGTTATTCCAAACTTCGGCAGCAGCTTATGCAGGCGATAGGAGAGCTTGTGATGAAGCGTGTTCATCCATGTTGCGCGATCGTAACCGTGGCCCGTCAGCGCGACGAGCAAGTAGCGGAACACGGCAAAGGCGAAGCGCATGAAGTTAATTGTCTTCTTCCGCGATCACCCAGCCTTCGGCAAGTTGGTGATCGACCAGGCCATCGATGAACCGGCTCGGCTTCGAAAGCACGATACCCGACTCGCGGTCGTAGAGATTGGTCGGATACGTGATGATGAGATGCTCTTTCGCGCGCGTGGCCGCGACGTACATTAACCGGCGCTCTTCTTCCAGCGAATCCGCATCGCGGGCGGACTGCACCGACGGAAATCGCCCATCGAGGCAATTCGTAATAATCACCGCGTTCCATTCGAGTCCTTTCGCGGAATGGATCGTGCTAAGCGTGAGTAACTCCTTGTCGTTCGTGCCCGGGTTTAGCTCCGTCATCGATTCCGTCGGCGGATCGAGCGAGAGGTCGGAGAGCAGCGAATTCAGCGAGCGATACCGCTCGGTGATGAGCTGAAACGTCTCAATGTCCTTCTCGCGCTTTTGATAATCGTCGTACTTTCGGCGAAGAATCGGCTTGTAATATTCGATCAGATGCTCGACTTTTTCGGGCGGAGTCAGCCGGTCGTTCGCAACGTACTTCAGTTTGCTGAACAGATCGACAATGTTGGCAGGATATTTCGAAAAAGCGTGCGGAGCGGGAGTAGTCCCTTCAAGAACCGCATCGCTAAACTTCTTGACGGAAATTCTATCTTCCGCGAGGTCCTGCACGATTTTCTCGGCGGTCTTTGGACCGATGCCATCCTGCAAGAGCAGAATTCGATACCAACTTACCACGTCCTTCGGATTTTGAATGACGCGCAGCATGGCGGTGATATCTTTGACATGCGCCGTCTCGATAAACTTCATGCCGCCAAATTTCTGGAATGGAATATTCGCGCGCTGGAGTTCGAGTTCGAGATCGAACGACATATATCCCGAGCGAAAAAGCACCGCGATGTCGTTCAGGTTCGCACCCTGCTCGCGATATTCCAAAATCTTTTCGACGACATACAGCGATTGCTGCGCTTCGTTCTCGGCGCAGACGATCTGCGGAATTTCGCCGCGCTCTGTCCGCGAAAACAGCGTCTTCTCATAGCGGCGCGACGCCATCGAAATAATGTGATTCGTGAGCGTCAGGACGGGCTGCGTCGAACGGTAATTTTCTTCGAGCGGAATGATCGCCGCGCCCGGATACTGATTCGGAAAATCGAAAATGTTCTCGACTTCCGCACCGCGAAACCGGTAGATCGATTGCGCGTCATCGCCCACGACCATCACATTCGCTTTCGACGGATCATCCCCCGAAAGCAGCGAGACGATGCGCGCCTGGAGCCGATTCACATCCTGGTACTCATCGACCATAATGTACCGGTACTTCTTTGCAACGGAGCGTCTGGCTTCGGCATTTGTTTCGAGCAGCAGCACGAGGTTCGTGAGCAGATCGTCGTAGTCCATCGCATTCGCTTTGCGCTTATAGGCATG
>DASZLH010000279.1:0-2102 GCA_035552495.1 Kapaibacterium sp. (SeqCode)
CGACATCGGCCGCTGAAATTCCGGACCAGCGATAATCTTGCGAAAAAACGAATCGGTATCGAGCAACACGTCATACTCGAATAGAATATCGTAAATACGAATGACGCCTTCCTTGCGAAGCTCGACATCGTCGAGATTTGGTTTGCCGCGTCGAAGTGTTTTGCCGATACCAAAATGCGTATCGTGATAGAGGTTCGCACCGGTTGAAATAATCCAGTCGATGAAGCCGGCCTCGATGAGCGGCACGAGGCATCCGCCGCCAAGCCCAGCGGGAGTAAGCGCGCCCGTGATCGAAAGCCCGACCGTTACGTCGTCTTCCAGCATTCGATCGGCGAAAAGATTGCACGCCTCGTTCAGGCGTCCAGCATTATAGGCCTGAAAATAATTATCGACGAGGTCCGTGACCTTCATGCCCTTGGGCATCGGCTTCGGAACGATTGGCTTTCCTTGTAGGTATCTGCTTCGAGAACGCATTGGTAATAAATTTGAAGGTGCAAAAATACGTCCTTTTCAGACGCGCTTTATGACTCTTACAATTTTTTTGAGTAGTTTTGGAGGATAAAGTTCTTTTTAAGCATGATCCATTCACTCGACAACTCGCAATTTTTCGATATTTCCGACATCGATCGGCTCCGCTCGCTCGGCCTCTGGCAGGAGAACCACGCCATGCCCGTAAAACTCGCGTTCGCCGGACTGATGCTCGCGCCTATTATGGAGATTAGCACAATGGACCGGGCCACCACTGCGACAGAATTTCAAGCGATCGAAGAATATGTCCGCCACATCGAACGGGAATTGGAACTCGCGACCAAAGAAGATATGGAAGCGATCGGGACCGAGATGGGAATGCTGCCGATGATCCGTGGCACTTGGGATACTGCAAAATTCCTCGCTGCTCGCGCAGTGCTTATCTTGGCGCTCGAACATCTGGAAGAGCAGGAAGCGCATGACGTACGCAGTGCAATTGCGAAAGGGTGTCTGGAAGTCGCGCGAGCCGGCGGAGCGCATTTGTTAAGCGTTCATACCGTCGATTCGAAAGAGAAGCCGCTGATCCACGAAATTATTAACGATCTCCGGCTGGAAACAACCGCCGAAGGGCTCCATCTTCTCGGAAAGACCGGAAACGCTTAAAGACTTGAAAAAAATGACCGGTTATTTTTTTCTCGCAATGGCCCGGCGGATGGCCGTCTTTACGTCCTCACTGGTAAGCCCGAAATATTTCATCAGCTCGTCCGGCTTGCCGCTGCCGCCGAATGTATCATGAACGCCGATGAACTCGACGGGCGCGGGTGATTCCTGCGCGAGCACTTCGGAAACTGCGCCGCCCAGTCCGCCATTGATCTGGTGCTCTTCGGCTGTAACGATCGCTCCGCATTCACGAGCGGCCTTCACGATTGCAGCGCGATCGAGCGGTTTGATCGTCGCCATATTGATGACGCGCACGTCCAGGCCTTCGGCTTCCAGTTCATACGCTGCCTGCAATGATTCCCAGACCATCGGGCCGCACGCGATAACGGCAGCGTCGTTCCCCTCGCGGAACGTCTGTGCCTTGCCGATCTCGAACGGTGTATCTTCGCGCGTAAAACTTGGAACATCCGAGCGGCCAAAACGAATATAGCATGGACCGTAGTATTCGCCAATAGCGATCGTTGCTTTTTTCGCTTCGAGAAAATCGCATGGGACGACGAGCGTCATATTCGGAAGCACGCGCAGGATCGCAATTTCTTCGAGCGCTTGATGTGTCGCGCCATCCTCACCGACGGAAATACCGGCATGGCCGCCGCCGATCTTAACGTTCGCATCGTTGTACGCGCAGGAAATACGGAGCATGTCGGTATTGCGACAGGATGCGAACGCGCCATAGGTAGCGAAGAACGGGATCATGCCGCTCAGCGCGAGGCCGGTGGCAACCAGCGTTGCCGTCGCTTCCGTAATACCCATCGAGAAAAACCGTTCGGGAAATTTGTCCTTGAAGTAGGAGGTCATCACGGAGCCAGTGATGTCGCCGCCAAGCACGACAACGTTCTCATAGCGTTCGCCGAGGACGACCAATCCTTCTCCAAATCCGAACCGCGTGGCTTTCTTGCCCTGCATGTCAAAAC
>DASZLH010000280.1:0-11462 GCA_035552495.1 Kapaibacterium sp. (SeqCode)
CTTCTGGAATCACTACGGTTTCCGCCCCACCGGCAATACCGGACATGAGTGCAAGGTAGCCGCACTTGCGCCCCATCACTTCAACTAAGACCGCGCGACGGTGCGAGGAGGCCGTAACTTTCAGCCGGTCGATCGCTTCAAGCGCAATATTCAGTGCGGTATCGACACCGATTGTAATATCGGAGCCATAGAGATCGTTATCGATCGTCGATGCAATGCCCACGACTGGCACGCCGAGCTTGCTTAGTTCGTACGCGCCGGCCTGCGAGCCATTGCCGCCGATGATTACGAGTGCCTCAATATTATACTCGCGCAAATTGTGGAGCGCGCGCTGCCGGCCTTCGGGCGTTTTGAATTCTTCCGAACGGGCGCTGCCGAGAAAAGTCCCGCCATGTTGAATGATCCCGCCGACATCTCGCGCGCGCAAGCGCACGACGCTCCCCGCGAGCAGCCCCTGAAAGCCCTCGCGCACGCCGAACATCTTCATCTCTTTTTCGTTGCCGGAACGGACGACGGCCCGGATCGCTGCGTTCATGCCCGGCGCGTCGCCTCCGCTGGTTAAGACTGCGATTCGATTCATTGCTGCAAAAAAGTATGTTCGAATGTGGTCGGTGGAAATGAATTTATCATCTTCCTGATTCGAAAGAATCTTTTCTGATAATTATGAAAAAATAAATTTTGGATGCCACCCCGGAACTTTCCATAGCTCTGAAAGCGATATTAAACAGTGATGTCCGTGTTTCGTTGACGTCTTTTTTCAACGTTGACCTTTTTCTTATCTCGGATCATTTATTTGATCTGACATTGCAACTCTAAAAGTGTAAAATCAACTCTGAGGTATTTCTAACGTTAATGCCTGAAGTATTCGAAACTCTGAACTATTCGAGCACTTCAGCCTCAACATAAAAAACAATCCCCACAGCCTGAAGTATTCGAAACTCTGAATTATTCGAAGCACTTCAGACTCATAAAAAACAATGGCTGAACTCTGCAATTCAGTCGCAACTGCATTTGAGATTTTGTACAAATCTACCTTTCGAATTCTCCTTCGGAGGAATTTGATAGCTATTGCCGGATGGCTTTGAGTGCGTCCGGTGAAGCCTGTTGTGGGCTGATAATCACTCATCCTTATTCTGTGTCAAAAAACATACAACCATCATGAATACTCGATTACTAAATCGGGCCGTCCTTGCTGCCGTGACGGCCTTATTATGCTTCCCCATTGTATCCTACGCAGTAGTGAACACCCGGCTCCTGTCGCAGGATTTTTCCGGCTCGACCTTTCCACCATCCGGCTGGAGTGCAAACCAGGTCCAATCTCAAGGTACCTATACCTTCGGAAGCGGGTACTGGTATCACTCGAGCTATGGAAACGGCGGGGCCAATGGTTCAGCCGTTGCGTGGGTCTATTACGGATACACGCAATATGGTAATACATCTACGGAAGTCACTTTGACCACAGCTCCCGTTGATGCCAGCGGCTATACTTCGAATGCCGACTCGACGTTCGTCGATTTCGACCTATGGGCTCCTGAAAATTACTACGATAATTACTACGATAATAAGAGCTCCTTCAAAGTGGAAGCAAACTCGACTACGATCAGCACGACCACTGCTCCCAGCATGTGGACATTTCAGTCCTATAGTAATTATTATGGGTTTTCTGATCCGAGCAATTATGGATATTACTCGAGTGGCTACTGGAGACATTATCATGTATATATTCCGACGGCGAATCGGACTGCTAACATGACCATTACATTCGATGCCATTATTAAAGCATACTGCTGTGTGTATTATACGTATGCGAATAATATCGCGGTCGATAATGTCGTGATTTCCAACAGTCATTATGACTTTATTGGCTTCAATACGGCATTCCTTAATTTTGGGAACACCCCGGTTACCGATACTTCCGCCCCGTTGTATGTGCCGCTTCAGAACCAGAGTGCGCGTACGATCAACTTAAGCAACTTTACCATCGGAGGGGCCAACCCGAATGATTTCACCATCGTGCGCAGTCCGTCTTCAATTGCTCCCGAATCGACGGATTCCGTCGGAGTGGTATTCAACCCCACAGCAAAAGGCAATCGCGGCGGTACTTTGAGTTTCACAACCGATGCCGATAACCTAAAGAATATTACTGTTTCGCTTCGCGGGTTCGGACTCGTTCCTGTGATAGCACTCCCTTCGAATCTTGTTTTATTTTCGAGAGCGAGCGCGCGGTTTGCGGATACCATACTCCAATCGGTTGTTGTTTCGAACGTAGGCCAGGTCCCGCTTATTATCAGCCCTGCAAGTTATATCGGCGGAGATCATCCCGATCAATATAGGATTACAAGGCTCCCGGTTGCGCCCATTCCTCCTAATAGTAGCGATACAGTAACGGTTGCATTCCTGCCGACAAACGAAGGCTTAGCATCTGCTATCCTTTATGTAGTTAGCAATGCCGATAACGGAACGCAGCAAATTCCGCTGAAAGGCATTGGTATCTTAGCTCGTCTTACGGTGGATGATGCATACGCAAATAATGTCAACGTGAATTTCGATTCGGTGAATGTCGGCACGACGGTGTGCCAAAATGTAACCCTGTATAATCCAGGCTCAGATACATTAGTAATTACTCGTAATTTCATTTCGCGCAGCGATTACGATTTTGTGATTACCCCACTAACCGGATCCGACACGCTGATTGCGCCGGAACAATCGAAGCAGATAAACGTCTGCTTCACGCCGCTGCGAAATGGCTATAGAACAGCGACGCTTACACTGACGACGAACATCCCATTGACCTATGAAACGCCTCGCCGCGATACCAGCCAATTTACAATTAATTTGTTCGGTACAGGTGTTCCGTTCGGCCATATTGCGCTGAGCACGGCATCGCTCGTCGATACCACGATCGTTGGAACGCAAATCTGCTCGAGCACGACGCTCACCAATAACGGCACGACAGACGTGACGATAACCGCTGCCTCGTTCTCGGGCACGAGCGCCTCGGCGTTTGTATTCTCGGGTGCGACGTTACCGCTAACGCTTATGCCCGGTGCCATGCAAGTCGTCACGATCTGCGGCACTCCAGCCGTGCGAGGCGATAACCTGGCGACGCTGACCATCGCCGGCACCACGAATGGTCAGTCGATCAATTCGGCGATACCGGTCGATGTCGTCGGTCTTTCGGTCTGCGCTTCGGCGACTCCGACCGTCGCATTCAACAGCAGCACCTGCTTAGGCAATACGCCAGATACGGCGACGATCACGATCACGAATTGTGGCGATGTGGCAACCACCTACACCGCTGCGATAGTCGGAAGCAGTGCGTCCGACTATCACATCGTTGCTTCCTCGGTCTCTCCGACGGTAGCCTCGAATGGCACGGCGACGTTCCAGATCGTCTATACACCAACGAACCTAGGTACTTCCCCGGCCACGGTAAATCTCACGGGCGGTACGGGTGTCACTCCGATGTCGGTACAACTGAATGGCTCGGCCAATGCGGCCGCGATCGCCGGCAGTGGCATAGCGCCGGTCACCGATGTAGGCGCGACGAGTAACACGTTCAGCGTGACGGTCAACAATACCGGCTTGTGCAACTGGACACCAGGCGTGCCCCCGGTATCGGCACCGTTCACGTATGTCAGCGGTGGCCTGACGCCAATACCAGCGGGCGGCAACGGTACGCTGATGTTCACGTTCAGCCCAACGGTGGCTGGTACTTTCACACAAACGCTGACTTTCCCGAGCGCCATTGGTGTCTCGATGCCCCCGGCTAATGTAACGCTTAGCGGCACGACCTCAAGCGCATCGGTTGCGGAAAAGACGTCGCAAGATGGGTTCACGCTCGGGCAGAGCTATCCGAACCCATTCCATGGCGAGACGCAAGTGACGATCGGCATCCCGCAGGAGAGCATGGTCCGGATGGACATTGTCAACCAGGCGGGTGAAGTAGTCCAAAGCGTCATGAACCAACGTATGACCGAAGGCAGCTATACGGTGACGATCGACGCGAGCAATCTGGCAAGCGGCACGTACTACTATTCGCTCACAAGCGGCAATGTCCGCTTGACGCGGCAGATGGTGCTCGTGAAGTAGGCATCTTTCAGTAACGAGTATAGAGTAACGGGTAACGAGTTAGAAACTCGTTACCCGTTACTGTTTGATCGTTTCACTGTAAATCGCCCATGTCGCATGATTGCTCATAGTTTTTACCTGAACCAAATGCCCTTCGATTCCTGTTACCGGCGCTCGAACTAAAGAGTAGATAGACTGTCATGAAGCGTACATATCAGCCGAGCCGCCGTAAGCGAGCGAATAAACATGGTTTTCGAAGCCGGATGGCGACCAAGAATGGCCGCCGAGTCCTTGCCTCCCGCCGCGCGAAAGGGCGCCACAAACTCACCGTTTCCGACGAGCGGAAAGCGTAAGTCTGAACCTGGATTACAGCCCGCTTTAAAGGGCGCCCAAGCCCACTTTGAAAGGGCTTGGCAAGCCCACTTTGAAAGAGCTTGGCTCGATGCGGATTTTCAGGATTGATTAAGAGAATGAGCAGAATAATTTTGCCAATTCTCTCTGTGTGAGTTACCTTGATTTTGAATCAATGCTCGCGATAGACCGGCGTCACTCCTTTAGCGGGCAAAAAAATCTCGATTGGTTTTTCGCAAACCGGAAATGGGTCCGCGTCAGCGTCAAGGGTGTTGCATCAAAAAGTATCGTCGAGGCGGCCTGGGCGTCGCGGTCACTACCAGAAGGCGAAGCAGGAGTACGATTCCTCCTTCTCGCTCCCAAACGAAATTATAAACACGCGCACGATCGGAATAAAATTCGGCGATGGCTCCGCGCCGCAATCTCTGAAGTTGAATTGTTTGCTCGAATCGAAGACCGGATGCAGGAGAGCTCTCAGCAATCGATCGTGATGATGCGTGTATCGAAACCGCTGCCAAACCTGAATTGGAGCGCCATTCTCGACGATGTCCGCAAGATTGCAGAGAGATTATCTGAATTATAGTTCTGCTAAAAAGTTTAAGGAATAGTCAAATTCTCGATTTCAGGAATTTGAGAGTCCATCAGCGAACTCAGTATAATCGACATCCAGAGTGCGCGGTCTATTTATTTTTCTTATTCGGTTATATCAGCGGTTGATTTCGCCGCTCTTTCCGCCGTCGTGCCGGTTTACTCCGACGTGTTCCGAATATATGACGCAGGCTGTTTCAAAGTATGGAATTCTCAAGGGTGGATGGATGGGAGTGAAGCGCATTAGCTGTTGCCATCCACTACATAAGGGCGGGTTCGACCCCGTCCCGTGATTGTAAAAATATGATCTCGAAAAAGAGCACTAACACTCTGCTGGCTTCTGCAATATTTCTGTCAGCGATCATTATCGCGATTGCGGTGCTCGCTGCCCGCTGGGCTGGCGTCCTGCTATATTTGCTGATAGTTGTCGATGTTGCACTCATAATCGCCGGTGGATATTCGAAGCAACGACGTAGGTTGATAGAGCGAGAACAGGCGAAATCTGCAAAAGCATCGGTCTTAAAACATGTGTGGGAAGAACATCACCGGCGCGAATGGTAATGCTAAAGCTTATCTTCCATAGATACTCCGAACGCTCGAATCGATTTCGAACCTATTGAAATAGCCGTCCCAGATTGCGACCACGCTTCCGGTTGTATCGAGTACGAAGGATTGAGGGGTGCCCCGAGTCTGGGCTGGAAATTCACTTTGGGCCAATCCCGTCGAGTCGACGATAACCTGAAGTTTGATGGGATGAGTCGTCACATAGTTTAGCACGGTGCGAAAACTTCCGATTCCAAAAGTGACATTATCGGTGGCAATGCCGATGGCGCGCAAGCTATCCGGCATCTCCCGAGCGGCGGAATCGAGCGATGCGATTTCGGTATCGGATGCACCCAGGCTCGACTGCCAGAAGGTAACGATCGCAACTTTCCCATGATATCCGCTAAGTTTTCGCACGATGCCGTTCGAATCTTTCCAGGAAAGATCGACCGACGAAGCGGACCCGATTACTTCATAGAGGTCCGAGACATTTCCGGAATAAAGCGCATTTGGAAACTTCATGTCCAGTGGCGCAGTCGAAGGCGAGCAGGAAGAGACTATGAGAAGGCTCACGGATGCGAGAAGATATTTAAATTTCATAAATTAATAATGTATCGGCTACCGCAAAGTTACAACAAATTCATAATGCCGACCGCATTTTCACAATTAAAATCTGTAACTTTTCGTCCCGAACGTAGTTCTATTTCAGTAAGTTTTTCTGAAAACATCCTATGAAAACAATCAAAGTATCGGTTCTTGTAGTTTGTGCTGGAGTAGTATTCCAGAGTTGTAGCAACAGCACTCCTCCGCCCTCGGGCACGTCATCAATCCAATACACGATGGGCGCTCATTATGCCTACACGCAGGACGCCATGGATACGGCAGGTCCCACAACGCACAAAGATCAGCGTGATTCTTCCAATCGCGACCATATTACAAGCACTGTGATAAATACGAACGCTTCATTCGGGAATAAGACCGGAGTTGTAGAAATCGAAAACGTCCACACCATTGGATCGCGCGACACCGTTCGTGGTTATCAGGAGTCGGGCAATCTTTATGTATGGAATTATGGCACCGGGTCGTTGTTGGGCAATCCCCTGATCGTGGCATACACGGGTCATGCTATCGATATTGGCTGGGTATTACAAAGCAAACTGAATGCATCGGCCGGTACGACTTGGCGAGCCGATTCCACTTCAATTCCTATTACCTATTCTAACCTTAACGGCAATCTTGTTACCGTGGACATGGCTACGGAACAGCAGGATACGACAGTAATTATTTCCGGGAAACAAATGGAAGCGAAGCATTCCCATCATACAATTACAGCGACAATATATCCATCATTTGGAGGAAACTTTGCGCTTGCGACCGTGCCAGTCGATACGTACGTGACGGTCGAGGAAGGACTGGTACTGAATATTCTTCACAGTTTTACGATTTCCGTGCCGCTCTCTGCCAACATACAAGTGGAAGGTCTTTATACGGCAATGACGTCGTTTTAAAACTTTACGCTGGCCTGCGCTTTTGCCATATTTTCGACGGGCGAGCGACCGAAGCGCCGGTCGAGTTCGTCGATCGCAAGCTTGATGACGATAGGCCGACCATGCGGGCAGACGTAAGGCATTTGTGTCTGAAAGAGCTGTTCGATGAGCACGTGCATTTCTTCCTGGTTTAGTTTATCGCCGGCTTTGATCGCGGCTTTGCAGCCGAAGCTTGCCGCGAGCGCTTCGCGTCCCGAAAGTGTCTTGGTCTCGCCAAATTCTTCGTAGCTCTCCAGGACTTCGCGTAGAATACTTTCTTCACGTCCGCTGTGAACGTCGGCCGGGATACCATCGATGATAAGACTCATGCCGCCAAAGAATCGAAGCTGGAATCCGATGCGTTCGAGCTCCGGCAGTAGTTCACGGATCAATGCCAACTCGCGCGGTACAAGATCGATGTGCTGCGGAAACAACAGTTGTTGTGAGACTGGGTGATTGTCCTCTAATGAGCGCAGCGCCCGCTCATACAAAATGCGTTCGTGGGCCACATGCTGATCGACGATCATGAGTCCCGATTTGATCTGCGAAAAAATATATTTATTGTGAAGCTGCCAGAGGACTGGACGGTCCCGCAATATTTCAGAAGCGAGCGAACCCATCGGTGGCCGCGATGTAGCAACGGCGGGTGTTCCGAATGAAGGCAGTGTCGCGATATTTTTTCCTCGGAATAGATCATCTGGCTTTGCGCCGAAGAGCCGCTCTAATGTTCCGAGGCCATTGCCATTTTCATTGTGATTATTTGACTCCGAAGGACTACTTTCCGCATCTTCTTTTGTAATGCGAGTGCCGTTTGCAGAAGCATAATCGGGGAAGCGCATTCTCGCTGGGCCATCGGCAGTATTAAGTGCGGAAGGCATGGTCATTTCTGGCGCAAGTGCGCCTTCGGTAGCCGTAGCTGTCGTGGCGCGTTGCAACGCTTCTTGTAAAGCGCGGCGCACTTCGTCGATGACGGCGCGCTCGTCCTCGAATTTTACTTCGAGCTTTTGCGGATGGACATTAACGTCGATGTGTTTCGGATCGATTTCGATCGAAAGAAAAGTAGAGGGAAATGCGCCTTTCTCGATCAAGTGTTCGTAAGAACTGGCAACGGCGTAAGAAAGCCCGCGCGATTGAATCGGCCGGTTATTGATAAAGAAAAATTGTTCGGTGCGGACGCGCTTCACAAAACTCGGCGCGCTGATAAAGCCGTGTACATGGAGCACTGGCGAAACACTTTCGACGGGCAACAACGCATTGCGCAACCGGCTGCCGAAAATTTGTTCGACGCGCTCGGGCAATGGCACGAAGGCGGGAAGATCGAAAATAATATCGCCGTCCGATACGAAAATAAAATGAATTTCGATATGCGCGAGCGCGGCCTTTGTTACCGAATCGACGACGTGTTTGAACTCCGTCGCCTCCGATTTCATAAACTTGCGGCGGGCCGGAACATTGAAAAATAAATTGCGGACCGCGATCGACGTGCCTTCATCGCATGCGATCGATTCACACTTCCGGAAAATGCTGCCTTCGACTTCGACGAGCGTGCCAAGTTCTTCGTTGGCCGGACGCGTTCGCATTTCGAATTGCGAGACGGAGGCAATTGCAGCTAATGCTTCACCACGAAACCCGTAGGTCGTAAGCTGTTCGAGATCGTCGAAGGCTAGGAGCTTGGACGTCGCATGGCGTTCGACAGCCATGCGCGCGTCCTCGCGCGACATACCTGCGCCATCATCGACGACCTGGATGAGCGTGCGGCCGGCGTCTTTCAGGACGAGCGTAATATGCTGCGCCTTTGCATCGATCGCATTCTCGAGCAGTTCTTTAACGACCGATTCCGGTCGTGTCACGACCTCGCCAGCCGCGATCTTCTGCGCGATGGACTCGGGTAACCGGCGGATGATGGACATATAAGAATTAGCGAGCTTCGGCTGACTCAGGAAAAAAATGCGACTTCGAAAATAGGAACACGAGCAATAGGATACTCGTGCGGTAAAATCACCGGACGGACTTCATCGTTTCATTTTCCTATCATTATTCTCTCGGACGTGAAAACAGGTGCCCACTCGACTATTTTTTTGCAATTACAATTTCCTTCTGCTTGGCGGCGGACTGATAGATGGCTTCTGCAACGATCATACGCCGCGCCGCTTCCTCGCCCGTAGAGACCATCGGTACAACGCCTTTAACCGCATTGATAAAATGGCGCAGTTCATTTTCGTACGATTTTTTATATAATGCAACGGGCGTTTGTGGCTTGGCTGGCGTAAGGTTCACTAGATTGCCATGAATGCGTTTGAATACTTTTAATGGATTGATAAACGCGCTGCCATCGTCGCCAAAGACGTTGCAGTAAAAGAAATCTCCCTCGCGATGGAACGTCCAGCTTACTTCGGTCGTGAATGTAATATCCCCGGCGAACCGCGCAAAGACGGTCGCCGAATCCTCGACAGTTTTGGTATGCTGATGGTACGTGCTCGCGCTTACGGTCAGCACCTGCGGATAATTGAGCAGCCACATGGCCATGTCCAGCATGACAATTCCAAGATCGAGGAACACGCCGCCGCCCGATTTTTCTTTTTGCTGGTGCCAGGCTGAAAGCCCCGATTGCTGTTTGAGCCAACCCGATTTGATGTAGAATATTTTACCCAATTCGTTTTTTTCGATGAAAGTCTTGAGCAGGATCGTATCGGTCCGGAATCGGTTATTCATGCCGACCATGAGTTTACGGTCGTACTTGATTGCGCATTCGACCATATCGCGCGCTTCTTTAGCGGTGCGCGCGATCGGTTTTTCGACGAGCACATCTTTTCCGGCTTGTAGCGCTGCAATGGCGATCGGACGGTGTGTGTCGGTCGGCGTACAAATATCGATAGCATCGATCTCCGGCGCGAGCGGCGAAGCCAGCAGTGCGTCGATCGAAGTAAACGATGCGGCAATGCCAGCACGCTCGGCGATGGTGTGCGCTTTTCGTTTGTCAGGATCGACGACGGCAAGGATTTGCACGTCCGCCATCCTCTGCAGGACCGGCAAGTGTACGACTTGCGCTACATTACCGCATCCGATGAGAGCGAGTTTTACTTTATCCATTTGTCTTCGAAATCTGCCTTCTTTTTTTAAGGTGGGGAAGTGTGGGTCGTAATTACTTATTACAAAAATAGCTCTCCTTTTGAGTCGGCAGACAAAGAGAACTAAACTTACTCGAAAATGGCTTTATTTCTCCCACTAAATTTTTTAAGTGTAAAAGTAACAGGCCAAAGCAGGGAGTTGTTTTTTTGCTCCCAGGAATTACGAGATGTGTCTATGAAATCGATCCGAGCAATTATTCTTCTGATAACTTTTCTGCCGCTTCATTCCGTGTTTGGACAAGTGAACAGTCCGGCTGTCATCAACAACATGTTGATTAACCGTCTCCATCACGAAATCAGCACCGCCCGCGTTCAAGGCAACTCGTCGGATACTCTTCCATTTTCCGTTACACTCAGCACTGCGCCGCTCATCGCAAGCAGCGAGGACGATGCTCTCTTCCAGGGTTTCATCGCAAATAACTCGACCGATTCGCTCAGCATTCACTTCGACCGCACGCAGAATCTTCCGATCGGTTGGACGAGCAGCGTTTGCTTTGGTGAATATTGTTATGCTCCTTCGGTAAGCTCGGCTTCGTACGGGTTTAATCCGAGTCAAAGCCTCGCATTGATTGTCCATCAATATCCTGCCCTCAGCGATATACCGGATACGGCAACCATCTATCTTCGGCTCAGCGCTCCGGCGAAAGACCCAGCCGACACCATGCTTCTCAAGCTCGTTACCTATTTTGTTCCGTCCGATCCGCCGCTTATTTTCAAATTTTCCGACACGAACTATAGCCAAACCTTTATCGGGAATGGACTGCATTTTTTATCGCCGACATTAGAGAACCATGCTGCCCAGAAAGTAACTTACGACCTCACGATGCAGGATAGCCTCCCCGAAGGATGGACGGCAACCATGAAGATTGGAAGCAAGAGTGGAACGAGCATTCAATATCCCTTTTATGGGATTGGCAACGCGGATGGAAACGATCAGCAACTAATTACATTCTCCATCGATGCCAATAATGTTACGAAAACCGATTCGGCGATTATCTATCTGAGTGTCCATCCTGAGACCACTAATCCTGCCGATTCTGCCAACTACCGGTTTGTTGCAATTGTAAATCCATCGAGTGGTGTAGCAAACGAAGGGAATGACCTTCGGGCTGGCATCGTGGTCACGAACGCATGGCCAAACACGCTGAGGGCCAGCGCGAAACTCAATCTCGAAGTATCCACGGACCGCTCCGGTGTGGCCATAGCACATATTTATAGTATTGACGGAGCATCCGTAGGAACGGTCACGCTGGGT